>WOUX01000134.1 GCA_009773075.1 bacterium
CTGACTGGAATACCGGCTAAGGAAGCTCCAATGATGGTAATAGCTGCCGCCGTTTCCGCGCAAAAGCCCCCGATAGGTCGCAGCTTTGTGATTTTCGTGCCCATTGTCTTGACGATACGCCATCCTCCCGCCATGGTTCCCATGGCGATGACGGCATGACAGAGGATGACGATCCAGAAAGGAATATAAAAGGTCGGCCCTAAGAGACCCCTGTTATAGAGAATGATGGCGATTATCCCCATGGTTTTCTGGGCATCGTTCATACCGTGACCCAGGCTGTATACTGCCGCGGATACAAGCTGCAACTTGCGGAATATCTTGTTCGATCTGGCAACTGTGGAACGGTAGTTGATGTTAAGGATTAAGATCATTATGGCCAGGCCAAGTACCAGGCCCATTGTGGGGGAAAGAACGATAAAAACGGCTGTTTTTGCTATGCCATTCAGGACAAGTACCGAGGTGCCCCCCTTTACCAGGCCCGCGCCGATGAGGCCACCTATGAGGGCATGGGAAGAACTGCTGGGCAATCCAAAATACCAGGTGATGATGTTCCAGGCAATAGCACCTCCCAATGCGGAGAGGATGATTCTGTTTTCAACAATGACGGGGTTGATGATACCGGTGCCAATGGTATGGGCAACCTGGACGCCTATCAAAAAGGCAGCCACGAAGTTGAAGAAAGCTGCCCATATGACGGCATATTGAGGTGAAAGAACCCTGGTGGAAACAATGGTGGAAATCGAATTGGCAGCGTCATGAAAACCGTTAAGAAAATCGAAAACAAGGGCTACCAGAACAAGAAAAACAACAAAGGTTAAAGACTCAAGCATTTTTCAGAACGATACCTTCTACAATATTGGAGACATCCTCGCAAACATCCATAGCCTCCTCAATTATTTCAAATATTTCTTTCCATTTAATCAGCTCGAAGACATCTTTTTCATGTTCAAACAGAGAAGCCATTGTTGTTCTCATGATATGGTCAGCTTCATTTTCGAGGGTATTGATCTCTACACACGCATCCAGGATCATTTTGGCATTCTTCATGTCCCGAAGACCATGAACGATTCTCTTTATCCTTCTGATTGCCTCATTTAAAATCTTGGCCTGAGCCACAATCTCCTTTGCCGGTTTTTTGACCTTATAAAGGTACATCCTTGAAGCTGAGGCCTCGATCATATCGAGGACACTGTCCATCTTATTGACCAGGTTATAGATGTCTTCGCGGTCTAAAGGGGTAATGAAGGTCTTGTGCATCTTTTCATAAGTTTTATGAGTGATATTGTCTGCCTCGTTTTCGATTACCTTCAGTTTTGCAATCTTTGTTTCGGAATACTCATAGCTTTCAACCATTTCCAGAAAGAGCAATCCTCCCTCTTCGATCTTCTCCGCCAGTTCTTCAAAATAGTCAAAAAATTTTCCTTCCCTTGGTATGAATCGCATCAGCCAGCTCCTTCAATTTTACACCTCTCTTTTAGCGAATTATCTTGGAAAAAGCAATACCTTTTTATCAACCTAAATCCACCACCTAATCACCCATCTGTATCTGACCAGCTAATCTATTTTAGGCTGTAAACACCTCTTTGAGTTGAAAAGCTACCGTTTCGGGTAATTCAAACCACTCCTCCCTTCGAAGAAGCAGTTTCTGCCTCCACGTGATATCGCTTGTATAATATGGGGGCAGATAACCTCTTGTAACAATCTTTAGTCCCGGCCATAAGTACTCCTGTTTTTCTCCCAGAGGACCTGAATATACAATAAGGTTGAAGGAGGTCACGTTCTGGCTGCGATAGTATTTTAGAACAATGGACAGCCCTTTTGATAGGTTTTCTATGTCTCCCTTTTCAAACTCGATAAAGTTCGATTTACCTTCTATCAATCCCTGTACTTCTTTAGTACCACTTGGGGCATAGGGTACAAGCCAGTGGGTATTACCAACCGTGCCAATGTACCTCTTTCCTTCTTTCTTCTCTGTCTCAACAAGATCAGACCAGTAACTTTTGGAATTTTCATCGAAATATCGTTTACTCTCTGTAGCCAATCTCTTTATGGAATCAAAGGGAAAGGCAGTTACAAATAGGTGAAAGTGGGAATGAACTGTAGATGACCCTGCAGGAAAGAGATAATTACAGCCGAAAGCAACATGTTTTGCCTCCTTATCTTCCTTGTATACCCTTTTTATGAATTCCAATGCACATGTAAAGGTATCAATCAGAACTTCCGGGGTATATTCATCTAAACTGAAAAAGTGGTTATCAGGATAAGTGAGCACAGCAGAATACCTTGCCAGGCCAAATATATTGGGAAATAAGATAGTCTGTCCGACAGTAAGCCTGCCCTCCGGCAAGATGTTCTCCAAATACTTTGGGGTAGTCTTTCTCACCGTATCCCCGCACATGAAACAGCCTTTACGGGACTTTTCGATGGTCTGCTTTAGTTCTTCCTTATCCATTTCTAAAGACCACTTTGACCCTGCTTCCAGTGCAGTGATATTAAGGTAGGTGCTATCTTTGGTCAAAGGGTCCAATCGGTATTCGATGACCTGTGTGTCAGGTTCAAAGTTCTTCATCGGATTTAAAAACTTGCACTCTTCTGTGAACTTCTCAAAGGTTATGGACATCTTTAATACCTCCAGAGTATTGTTTTGTGCTGTTCCACACATGCCACCAATTTATAATTGATAATATTGTCATAATTCCAGTAAAATGTCAATTTTAATGTCCCATTCGAGTCATAATTGGTGGAGTAAACCCACATCGGGCCATCCCTGGGGTCTTTTTTCTGCTGCCATTTTGCTGCCATAACAATCCAAAAACAGCAACAAAGAAGGGATACCCTAAAGATCGTTGGCGCCTTCACCGAAATTTATTGTCTATATATTGTGACAGACTGCAATGTTTCTACCATATATTGTATTTTTGTCTTGACTTTATCTATTTTCTTGCTATAAATTAAGAAAGGCCTAGATATTAGTAAAATAACATTGGATTTTTTATTTGACAAAATCTAGTTGCTTGTATAAATAGTGATAAATTTTTAGATATACGTGGGCGATTAACTCAGCGGGAGAGTGCTACCTTCACACGGTAGAAGTCACTGGTTCGAACCCAGTATCGCCCACCAATATTTTGGTTCATCTCCCAAAGAGTTGGTCGATGAAAAGGATTCAAGGATTCGAGCGAAATAATGGCACTTTTTAGGACACAGAGGAGGATTAAAATCATGAAAACGAGAGGAGGGTTCTTATAGTGGCAGAAAAAATTATTAAGGGTTTTACACTGCAAAGCAGTGGTGATCCTTCCTTTTTACGAAAGGAGGAAGATACTATCCAAGAGGACGAACCTCCCAGTTCCGCCGGGGAGGCTCAAAGTGCAGCCAGTAAAAAGATTGAATCGAGGTCAAATCTAAGGCTTGTCTTCAGCAGGGAGGAAGATGATGATTCATGGAGAGGCCTTCTGGCACGAAGTATTACCAAGGCGGTAGACCTGCCGAAACATCTGTGTATGGATGCCATCGCAGTCCACGATGTTACTCGCCGTTATCCTATGCGTATCAATCCCTATTATTTGGGTCTTATCAAGGAGATTAATGACCCTCTCTGGCTCCAGGCAATTCCTGATTTCAAGGAACTCAATGACCCTCTTGGTGTTGAGGATCCCCTGAATGAAGAAGAACAGAGTCCTGTCCCTAACATAACCCATAGGTATCCAGACAGGGTTTTGTTTCTCGTTTCCAGCCAATGTGCGATGTATTGCCGCTTCTGTACAAGGAAGCGGAAAGTTGGACGGTCATTGACGGTGACGGAAGAGACTATTGCTTCAGGTATCGAATACATCGGAAGGCACAGAGAGGTGAGAGACGTTCTCCTTTCAGGAGGGGACCCCCTATTGCTTACAGATAAGTCCATAGAACAGATATTAAAGGCATTGAGGCAGATCCCACATGTGGAGATCGTCCGAATCGGAACAAGGGTTCCCTGCACTCTTCCCCAAAGGATTACGCCAAGACTGGTCAATATGCTCAAAAAGTACCATCCTCTTTACATTAATACCCACTTCAACCACCCCCTTGAGATTACTCCTGAGGCCGCAAAGGCCTGTGGACGTCTTGCTGATGCGGGTATCCCGTTGGGCTGTCAGACTGTCCTCCTTCGGGGTGTTAACGACGATGCAGCCATTATGAAGCAGCTCATGCAAAGACTCTTACGCATCAGGGTTAGGCCCTATTATCTTTACCAGGCAGATTTGACACAGGGTACCGGACATTTCCGAACCCCAATTGACAAGGGGCTTGAGATTATCGAGGCCTTGAGGGGACATACGTCAGGGCTTTGTGTGCCGACTTTTGTTGTAGATGTTCCAGGGGGAGGGGGAAAGACACCTCTCCTTCCCCAGGAGAGGGGGAAATTAAAATAGACAATACGGCTGCCAGGGAAGGTAATCATGAGGATTGGAATTACTTTTAATCTCAGGAAAAGCTATGAACCTCAGGATTCCGATCCCCCAGATCGTTATGTGGAATTCGATTCGGAAGAGACTATCGAGGCTATTAGGACAACCCTGGAATGCCTTGGTCATGATGTAGTGCTGATCGGCGATGTAAAGAGCCTCCTTCTCTTTTTGCCGACTTCTGAAATAGACATGGTATTCAACATCGCTGAGGGTATGGAGGGTCGTTCCCGGGAGGCTCAGATTCCTGCCATACTGGAGGCCTTTTGTATTCCTTATACCTTCTCCGACCCTTTGACCCTTGCCCTGTCTCTCCATAAAGGCATGACGAAGGTAGTTGTAAAAAGTGAAGGGATTCCTACACCAGATTTCTACTTGGTGGAAGAGATTGGAGAGGTTAATGGCAATTTACCATTTCCTCTCTTCA
>WOUX01000135.1:0-5859 GCA_009773075.1 bacterium
ATCTTTATCGGGATTAATAAGACCAACGGCTGATTTAATGTATTGCTGAAATTCCTGACTTGCTTTACCTATATCATGTAAAAGCCCAATTATTTCACCTTGTTCTTTCAGCCCGATCTTTGAAGCAAACTCCCCTGTCTTTTTTGATACATCAGCGAGATGTTGTGAGAGCCAGTGTATTTCCCCATTTTTTTCTCTGCGATGAGCAATGTAATCAGCTTTACGAAACATATTTAAAGCCTTTGACCTTTCGTCTATTTTCACTTTTCTAAAGCTCCCCCAGCTTCACAGGGACAAGAAGTATCTTATAACCCCACTGACAACAGGCTCTACAATTCAAAGTCAGCATTCCCTTTAAAATCAAGGCTTACAAGCTTCCTGTAGTGAACAGAAAATAGATGCTTTTCCTTTTCAGACGAGCCATGGATGGCGACTACCTCTCCTATATAGAGGGTATGATCCCCTGTCTCCACCTTGTTAACCACCTTGCATTCATAGGCAACGGTTGAGCCCTCAATAATGGGCGGAGAAACTACCTTTGATGTAACCGGTTTAAAACCGGTTTCTTTAAATTTATCCATATCTTTCCCCGATTTTGTTCCACAGATCCATGCGCCCTCTTTCTGCTCTTCAGAAGGAAAACAAAGGACAAATTCCTTACAGTGCTCAATGCACTCATGAGTATGTCTCGGATGTCCAATAGATACGGCTATTAATTTTGGCTCCCATGAGGTTATGGTCCACCAGGAAAGACCCATTATGTTAGGTTTCCCGTCCTTATCAACGGTACTAATAAGGGTATAAGGATAGGGAGACCCCAGTTCAATTGCCTCATTCCAGGTTATCTCTTTCATTTTTGTTCCTCCTTGTTTGTGGTAGTGTCAGGATATTTACCATGAAGATTGCAGAGAAAGGCAGTGTGGATTAATCTGTGTATTTTCAAATCTAACAGGTTATTCCTGAATTTTCAATTAAAATATAAACCCTGTTTGTAAAATGCCCTGATATTGGCATAATTGTCAATAAGACTCGGTTTTTCCAGATAATCTTATTTGTGGTTTACAGTTTTTTTTGTTACAGTAAATTAGTAGGTATAATACTTGGAAAATGGAGATTTGAAACTTTGAAAAAGACAAAGATAAAGACGTTGCTATGTCTATATAAAGCCATAACCATCGCTATGATCCTTTTGTTTTTGACTTTCGCTTCTGCCGTTGCCGGTGATGGTAACATGGTAATGATAGACAAATTTTCGGGGCAAAAGGATGAAAATGGAGCGCCTTTAGGATGGGAGTTAGAGAAGAAAGAAGGGAAGTCAGATATCAGGATCGAACGTGAAAGGGATAATTTCTATCTTCATTTTGTCAGCCAAAGGTCATCCTTTGGGGTGAAGAAAAAGACGAAATTCATGATTCAGGACTTTCCTATCATAAACTGGAGTTGGAAGGTAAGCAAACTCCCCGAAGGTGGGGATGTAAGAAAGAAGAGCACCGACGATCAGGCAGCTCAGGTTTATATAGCGTTCCCGAAATTTCCCGCCACGGTAAATACCCGATTAATTGGTTATATATGGGACAATGAAACGCCAAAGGGGAGTACGGTTACCAGTAAATACTGGTCTAAATTGAAGTGTATTGTATTACGGAACAAAACGGATAAACGCAATCAATGGTTTAAAGAACAACGCAATGTCTATGAGGATTATAAAATGCTATTTGGAGAAGAACCCCCTGAGGTAGGGGGAATATCCCTGTATATCAACTCCCAGCATACGAAGAGCTCTGCTGAAAGCTGCTTTGACGACATCTATTTTACAAAAAAATAGATTCCTATTTTCCCATTCTAACCCTCGATATCTTTCCAATAACCTCTGTAGTCGACAGATAGGACATTTAGCCCTTCTTTTTTATCCACGCTTACCTTACTCCTCTCTATAATCTCCTCAATCTGACCCGGTTCATCCAACCTTTGATGGAAGTCTGTCTTTAGGTTCCAAGGGGGGTAGCCCTTGAATACAACATTCCATAAAGCGCCAGTAATGCATTGGGCATTAATTTTTTCTTCTTTCTGTATTCTATTGTTTATATTCACTAAGAGATGGAAGAGATTGGGGTTTACCCTGGTATTTTCAGTGAGGTGCATCTTTTTGCCTGTTCCACCGTAACTAAGCGGGATGAGTACCCCCAGCCCGTATTTGAACTGAACCTGATCGATCTTGTTTAGATAGCTATCCTTAAATCCATTCCAATCTGTTGAAAGACCTTCTCTTTCAGCATACTTTCTAAAGCCGTCATTTATCATACCTGCATAAAAATCAAAGGTCAAATGAGGTTTTTTCCCAATCTTAGAGAATGCCATCATATAGCCCATAAAACGCCAATCCAGGTGCTTCCTGGACTTCTCTTTCAATCCCTTTATTATCTCGCCGAGATCACCACTTTTTGCAAATATCTGCCCCATCTCCTCTCTTATCCCAAGGTAGTTGTCTATCATATTTGGAGAGATATCGTTTGTATGGTAGCCCCAGACATCTATCATTGTAAAAAGGGTCAGAGCGTCTACAAAGAGTTTTATGGACGGTTTATCCTTCAATATGGTCTGAAATTCTTCATCCTTTAGAAGGGGCTCAAAGCACATATAGGAGGATTCTCCAGTATACAGGGTACCTATCAGAAGATGATACTGGACCACCTTCTGTATTAAAATTGCTTCTTCTTCTGATAGCCCCTTATCGTTTAAGAGATGGAATTCAGAGATCATCTCAGCACTCTTCTCATTGTGCCTTCTCTTATCCTCAAGTCTGCCAATATCATGTAGCCACAGGATTGTCGGCATCACAAGGGGTGAAGCGGAAGATATGGAGTGAGCCAGATCATAAACCTCTCTGATTGCGGTTCTGTCCAATCCACTCTCGGGAAAATCCCCGGAACAAATTCTGTTATAAGCGGCTTGAGTCTGAAATGTGTGAATCAAAGTCCTTGTGAATTCCTGATAGTCTTCTTCAAGCCCTTTCCGAAATATATCATCAAGAGGAGGAAATAAATGAATCAGGTTATTAAACTCTGCGGTATTATCAATGTGTTCTCTATTATGGTTTAGCCAGTCAAAAGAGATACCTTCTGAAAAGTTGAGTAGTTTATTAAAGCCCATATTTCCTCCGATCATCTATTGCCCCGTTCTTAACCCCTCAAGCTATCGGCTTTAGCCGATGGTAGTTGACTTTTAATCATTCTCCTCTTCTGGTCCGCCTGAGGCGGATTGTACATTAGTATCCTTATAAATGTATCTTTCAAACAACCTGTGATATCCGGTCCATTTGGAGTTATTGCCCTTTTCCTTTTCAATGAATTCTTGAAAACCCCTGATCTTTGAATCCATATCATCGAGGTAGTACAGAATTATGGCCTCTTGCGTTTTTGGTCTTTTAGGAGAGCCAAACTCATAATAACCATGATGACTCAGTATGAGGTGTTTTAACAGCATGGCTAAATCATTCGGGAAATCTGTAATCTCTACAATCTTATCCTCAATCATATGACCCAAGAGCCTTCCTTCATCAGTATAATCAAAAGATCCTTCGTAAGAAAGCTCATAGATTTTACCGATGTCGTGCAACATTCCCCCTGTTAAGAGAAGGTCAGCGTTTATTCCTTTGTAATGCTTAACTACGTCTAAAATCAGTTTTCCAATTGTAAGCGTGTGTTCCAGTAGCCCCCCTATATAGACATGGTGTAATCCTTTGGCTGCCGGAGCAATCTTAAACAATCTTGTGAATTCCTCATCTTCAAAGAAAAGGTCTAAAAGCTCTTTCAAGTATATGTTTTTTACCTCTTTGGATATCTCAGCTAACTCTCCAAACATCATCTCGATATTCTTATCGGTTCTCGGCAAGAAGTCATCGATAAATATCTCCTCTTTAGGACACTTCTCTAGCTCAAAGATTACCAATTGGAGATCGTTTTGATATCTGGTTACCCTGGATTTTACCCTGATAAAATCGTCTTTTTCAAATAGGGCAGAGAGATGTTTTGCATTCTCCCAAACCCTTGCCTCTATATCTCCTGTTTTATCGCCTAGCTTTAGGTTAAGATAAGGCTTTCCATTCTTCGAGGTACCAAGGTTTTTCCCTTTTACCAGGAATGTACTATCAATCTTATCGTTTTCTGTTATATCTTCAATAAATATCTTGTTCATTTATATTTCCTCATGGATAGAAAGAAAAAGAGATAACTCAAGTAGGGGCGGGGTAACCCCGCCCCTACTTGAGTTATGCCATTCTTACACACTGGAGGTTGAAAGTCAAGGGAGGAAGGGAAGGACTGGCGTCTCGCCTGTCAAAGGGGTATTTTCAGGTGAAAAAGAAAACAACTAATATGTAAACGGCCACGACTTATAGTATATTTTGGTTTTGACCCAGCGTCCATATATGCCAGTAGGTTCAAAGATAAGAAAGAGGATTATTGCCAGTCCGAATGCCATTACCTTTACCTCAAAGAACCTGTCTACCAGAACAGGGTAAGAGCTGCCAAATACGTCCGCTGCTATTCTTATTCCTTCAGGAAGCATGGTTACAAACATTGCCCCAAAAACAGAACCCAGGATTGATCCCATCCCTCCGATGATGATCATGGCAAGGTAGTCTATGGATAGGGTAATGGGAAAATGTTCGGGACTGATATCCGTTATATAATAAGCATATAAACCACCTGCCAGCCCAGCATAGAATGAACTGATAAAGAATGACGTCACCTTGTACCTGGCCAGATTCACCCCCATTACCTCAGCCGATATGTCCCTGTCCCTTATGGCTACCCAGGCTCGACCTACCTTGGTTCTGATAAGATTTCTGGCATAGAGCATAGCAAGGGCCGCTATGGGCATTATCAGGAAGTAAAATGCCCTGTCGTTATCGATTGCATGACCAAAAAACTTTGGCGACGGTACACCCATACCTGTGGAACCTCTTGTCAAACCTTCCCATTTTATTATTACATACTGAACAATAAAACTGAATGCAAGGGTGCTCATTACCAGATAAAGTCCCTTGAGTCGGAGTGATGGTACCCCAACTATCAATCCGGAAGTTGCCGTAATTAGAGCCGCAACCGGTAGTGCAAGCCAGAAAGGAAAGCCTGCATCAGCGGTAAGGATGGCAGTGGAGTATGCCCCTATGGCAATAAATGCCCCATGTCCCAGAGATATTTGGCCGGTAAACCCTGTTAATATATTAAGCCCCAGAGCACCAATGGTAGCTATCGCTGCCAGGTTTACAACATAGGTTAAGTATGGACCTGCCCAGAATGGGAAAAAAATCATAAAGACAACAAGTCCTGCCATCCACAACTTTATCCAGATGGTTTGAAATATTGCCGTATCTGCCTTATAGCTTGTTTTGAAATCTCCACTGGTCATCTATGAGGTACTCCTTTCTTTTCGCAAATCGTGATTTTTCGTTTTCAACTCTTAGCTCTTCGCTTCTACACACGTTCTATCTCTTTGGTACCGAAAAGACCATAAGGTCTTATCATCATAATCAGGAGGAGAATTATAAAAGCAGCCACCTCTTTAACCCCTCCACCGAATAGGTGATCCAGGTACCCCCCAGCCAGGTTCTCCAATACCCCTATTATTACTCCTCCAATCATTGCACCTGCGATACTGTCCAAGCCTCCCATAACGGCGGCAGGTAAAGCCTTTAATCCTATAAAATAGAGATTTAGATTTAGAAGATTTATATTTGCCAGGAAGATACCGGCTATCGAAGATACCACCGTTGCTATCAACCATGACACAGCCACTACCTTCTTTACACTTATACCCATCAAGAAGGCTATATCCTGATCATCGGCCGTTGCCCTC
>WOUX01000135.1:5893-10267 GCA_009773075.1 bacterium
CCCATCGTAGTGAATTTAAAGAACGCCAAGAATACTATCATAACTGTAATAGCCATTATCATTGCCCACAGATGTACATGGGAAACTGCTATAGTCCCAAGCATAAGCGGTTCTTCTGAAAAAGGACCTGGAAATACATAGTTTAAAGGCCCCCATATCATTCCTATTATGCTCCTGAATACCGTACCCAGGCCAATCGTTATCATTACTATAGCAAGTATAGGTTCGCCTATCATAGGTCTTAAGACGATGCGTTCCAGCAGGATACCCAGGATAGCTGAGAAGACGAGGGTAATTAGGAATGCCGGGATATAAGGGATCTTGTATGTAGTGATAAGGGTAAAACAGAAATAGGCACCAAGCATCATCAACTCACCTATGGCCAGATTGAGTACATCTGTTGCCTTGTAAATGAGGACAAATCCTAAGGCAATTAAGGAATAAACACTTCCTACTGTAATCCCGCTCACTACCAATTGAGCCAGAAAATGTAACTGATCACTAAACATCTCTCCTCCTCGTGTTTCTTTTCTTTTTAATTAATTTCTTTACACATCATGCCCTGCCTCGTGTATGTTCTCAATAATATCCCTATACATCTCACGAACAGCTGCCCTTCGTACTTTCTGTGTGGCCGTCATTTCATCCTCATCGTGATCCAGCTCTTTGGAGAGTAACGTAAACTTTTTGATCTGCCTATCGTGGGCAAGGGTCTTATTTACCTTCCTTATCTCCTCCGCAATCAGCTCATATACTTCGGGTCTCGTAGAGAGGTTTTTGAATGTAGTATAGGGTATCTTTTGATTCATTGCCCATTTACCCACATACGGGTAGTCTATCTGAACAAGAGCAGCCAGATACTCCTTGCCTTCGCCAACTACTATTGCTTCCATTATAAGTGGACTGAACTTCAGCTTATTCTCTATCTCGTCAGGGGCTATCATTTTACCATCGGAAGAGATGAATATATCCTGCCTCCTGCCCAGAACGTGGAGATAGCCTTCGTCATCCATGTAAACCAGGTCGTTGGTACGCATCCAACCGTCTCCTTTGGTTTCCTCTGTTGCCTTTGGGTTTTTATAATAACCCTTAAACATAGCTGGGGTTTTGCATATAAATTCCCCTTCCTCGGTTATCTTGTATTCAATACCAGGTAACACCTTACCCGCGGTTCCAATCTTAAATCCCCTTCCCTGATGGGTAGTGGCGATACCGATTTCGGTCATTCCATAGAGCTCTCTCAGTTTGATACCGATGGCATAAAAGAATCTGTTCATCTCCGGAGCAACGGCGGCACCGCCGGTATACATCAACCTGGTTCTTAGGAAGCCCATATGATCCTGAAGTGCCCTGAAACATAGGAGATATGCAAGGAAATTCAAAACCCTCCAGTAGAAAGGTATCTTTTCTCCTTTCTGATCAAAAGCGCATATCCTGTAACCAATGGGCATTGCAATCTTATAACACAGCCTTTTTAGCCAGGTGGCATCCTGCATCTTTATCTGTATGGCAGAGGAGAGCCTTTCATATATCCGGGGAACTGCTAGAAAGAAGGTGGGTGATATCTCCCTGATATTCTGTTCTACTGTGGAAGTATCCTCAGCGAAGTTCACTGTGCATCCTATATGGACAGGTATTATTACAGACATAAGCCTTTCTATGGCATGATTCAAGGGAAGAAATGAAAGAACAGTGTCACTTTCATATACTGGATTTGCCTGGGTTAACCCTGACAACAGATGTTTGATAGTGCTATGTGTGTACATCACCCCTTTGGGTTTTCCGGTTGTACCCGAGGTATAGAGCATCATATTCACGTCATCAGGGTCGATTTCATCCATCCGTTTATCGAAGAAGGAAGGATCTTTTCTGTCTAACTCCTTGCCCATCTCTAACACATCGTAAAAGTCGATGATAAAAGGATCATTATAGTTCCGAAGCCCCTTCATGTCCATTACAATGCATTTCAAAAGATGGGGTTGTCGATCCCTGAACTCCAGGACTTTATCTGCCTGTTCCTGATCCTCTGCAACGATGAACTTGGCCTGGCAGTTGTCTACAATATACCTGACGCCTTCAGCGTAGTCGACTGAATAAATTCCTACTGTAACACCCCCTGCTGCCTGTATAGCTATATCAGCATAGACCCATTCTTTACAGTTCTCGCCAATAACGCATACATTGTCTCCTTTTTCAAGACCAAGGGCGATCAATCCCAGGGCAAAGTTTCTGACATGTTCTCCATATTCTTTCCATGTTATCTCCTGCCAGATACCAAATTCCTTCTCCCTCAGTGCAACCCTTCTATCCCCATACTTTTCTACCTGCTCAAAAAACTTATGAGGAAAAGTATCCTTTGTCATATAAGTCCTCCTTTTAGTCTTCTTCAACCCGTCTGCCGACTACTAAATCCTCTGAACCCAGATAGGCTTTAATTACCTCAGTATCTTTCTGTATCTCACTGGCAGTGCCTTCAGCTATCTTTTCTCCGAAGTCTATAGCAGCCACCCTGTGGGAAATATCCATCACTACACCCATGTCATGTTCCACAATTATACAGGTTATTCCCAGTTCTTCGTTTATATCCAGGATAAACCTGGCGATGTCTTCAGTCTCTTCCAGATTCATTCCTGAGACCGGCTCATCCAGTAGGATAATCTTAGGGTCCATTGCCAGTGCCCTTCCCAGTTCTACCCGTTTCTGGGTTCCAAAGGGCAGGTTTCTGACCATCTGTTTTCTTACTGCTTCCATTTCAAGGAAATCGATTATCCATTCTGCCCTTTTTCTATGTTCGATTTCCAGACGCTGTGCCTTTCCTAAATAGATACCCCCTGCTATTGCACCGCAATTTATGATATGATGCCTGCCCAGCATAAGATTATCAAGAACAGTCATATTTCTAAAGAGTTCTACATTCTGAAATGTCCGGGCGATCCCCAGCCCCGCTACCTGGTGGGCGTGGAGTTTCAAGATATTATGGCCTTCAAAGGTAATCTCCCCCCTTTGGGGTGTATAAACCCTGCTTATGCAGTTGTAAATCGTTGTCTTCCCTGCACCATTAGGGCCTATAATAGAGAATATCTCCCCCTTTTTAATCCCTAAGCTTACATTATCCAATGCCACTATCCCACCAAACCTCATAGACAGGTTCTTTATCTCTAACTGATATCCATTTGACTGCTGATGCATAACCAACTCCTTTTTAACGCTTTAATATCCTTTTTTAAACCTTAACCTCCATTAACTCAACCACCTTTTCCTTCTTTTGTAATGCTTTACATCCTTGTAGCTCTTCTTTTGAGCATCCCCAGTCAAACCCAGGTAAAATGTCTTTACGTCTTCATTCTCTATCAATTTCTCGCTCTTGTCATCCATCACGATCTTGCCATTTTCCATAATATACCCATAGGTTGCGTGAAGGAGGGCGACGTTTGCATTCTGTTCCACAAGGAGGATGCCCGTCCCTTCCTCCTGGTTAATACGCATAATAACGCTGAATATCTCTTTAACAACCAGTGGAGCCAACCCGAGAGAGGGTTCATCCAGCATCATAAGTTTAGGCTTTGACATCATGCCTCTGCCAATAGCCAACATCTGCTGTTCTCCTCCACTGAGATAACCGGCCAGTTGATTTTTTCTCTCTTTCAGGAGGGGGAATAAGTCCATCACGAAATCATAGTCTCTGGTTACTTTATTTTTGTCTTTACGGGTAAATGCGCCTACTCTAATGTTCTCATCAACTGTAAGATCATCGAATACCCTTCTCCCCTCAGGAACCTGGCATATCCCCATCCTCACCACCTCTTCGGGACTTTTTTCATTTAATCTTACCCCGTTGAATTCTATAGATCCATCCTCTATCTCTCCATCCTGAGACTTTAGGATACCTGATATTGCTTTAAGGGTAGTGCTCTTTCCAGCACCGTTAGACCCTAAGAGGGCAACGATAGCCGTATCCGGGACTTCAAAAGAAATGCCCCTCACAGCTGCGATGACATCATTGTAAACAACCTCAACATTGTTTAAGGTCAACATAAGATTTTAATTCCCCCCTTCTAAAATCCTTATTTTCTCCCTTTAAAAGGAGACATATAACCACATTTGTTAAAAGTTTACTCTGATTGTGAAAAAACGTATTATAAAGTTAAAGATGAAAGTAATGTAGTGCTTGTTAAAGATAAAAGGGATAGTCTCTCAAATCCCTCAAATTGATTGAGTTCAGAGCATCTTCTTCAGAGGCACAGGAGATAGGGTGATTGGACAGTAGACAGGATGTTAGAAGTGTAAAAACAAGATCAGCGCTCAATTGAAAAGGTCTACCCCATCTTTTTAATTTTGACTAGGTAACGACGCAACAGCGCAACAGTAATTTTT
>WOUX01000136.1 GCA_009773075.1 bacterium
AAACCATTAATCCCCTCCCTCCGTCAATCGATGGCGGTGTCTCGTTTAATACCTGTCTGAGTCACCCTGAAATAAGTTTTACTAAAACTCCTTTCCTCTCACGGAAAGAACAGGACACGGAGATCTTCTTACAACCTTTTCAGCTACACTTCCCATAAGAATGTGGCTTAACCCCGACCTGCCACGGGTAGCAATAACAACCAAATCAACTTTTCTTTCTTTCGCTACCCTGATGATTTCTTCGGTTGGAATACCTACTTCGATAAGTGGTTCTTCAAATAAGGTTTGATCTGTTTCTCCTTTTAGAATTTTCTCAATCCTTTCATTAATGTCACGTTTCTTTCTTGCCAGGAATTCTTCTGGGGGATCAGTATCGCCTAAGAAACCCCGAACGGTTTTCATTTCGTTTATCAACTCTTGAGAAATTACATGCAAAAGCAAGATCTTTGCCCCAAAATGCCTGGCCACAGATACTCCGTACTTCAGGGCATCTATAGAAAAATCAGAAAAGTCTATAGGAACCAATATCCTCTTGATCATTTTAACACCTCCATTTTATTTTGTGGTTTTGACAATGACTACTTCTCTTCATATTCAAGCACATTATATCGAGAGCTTTGAAGAAGCTTTCGCACCTTTATCTATGGCATGAACTGTTCCTTTGCGGCATTTTCCCCGGCAATGCGTCCAAATGCAATACATTCAGCGAGATTGCTTCCTGCTGAAGGATAAAGCATGCCATAGATGGAGCCGAATTCTCCAGCGGCGTATAAACGTGGGATTGGATCACCATTCACATTTAATACCTGTGCCAGGTGATTCCGCCTTGGCCCACCCTGGGTGTTAGGACCACCGGGAAAGAGCTTTACGCCATAGAAAGGTGGTTTGATTAGAGGTACTAGGTCTTGCTGGTGACGGCCAAACTCAGGATCACTTCCCTGAGTGCAGTAGCGCTCATAGTCCCTGGCTGTTTGTTCAAGATTGTCGGAGTCCACCCCTATTTTATGAGCAAGCTCTCTTATGGAACCGGCCTTGATTATCCACCCTTGCTCTAATTCAGTGCTATTGTCCTTACTCCATCGGTATAGTCTTACCGGCCCGCCGGCACCTGTAATTTGTAACGCCAAAGAACCCGAATCCATTCGATTCTGGTCAAAAATCCAGAAGCACGGCACCCTGGGATAGATAAGACGCTGGCTATCAAAAAGGGTAAGTTCGTAGTACAGGGTATGGTATTTAAAGTTCTCGTTGGTGAACCTTTTACCGTTACGATCCACAAAGAAGAAGCCACAGGGTTTCAACGGGGCTTTTCCCATTACCTTGTGCAATACAGAGTTGCAGCCGCGATGGTCAAAATCAAAAGCAATTGGGAAGTCGGGGAACTTACCAACCAGCCTGGCAGAACAGCAGTTCATATGCCACAGATCGGCGCCGACTTCCATCACCATGCGATGTCCATCCCCTGTGTTGGCCGGTGAACCGTAAAAGTGGGTGGGATAGACCTTGAGGTAATTCAGCTTCATCTCCTCGTTAAACTCAAAGCCGCCACAGGTCATTATCACCGCCCGGTGTGCCCGTATGTTCTCTGTATGCCTGCGTTCTTCTTTGCCTGTTTCCACTCTGACCCCTATAACCTCTCCCTTTGTGTTTGAGAGAAGTCTATTAGCCGGGGCATTATACATTATTTGAATTCCCCGCTCAGCCACCTGCCTTTCAAGGAACCTCGCAAACCCTGTTCCAAATCCTGGATACCTATAGATGTCCATGCATTCAGCGCCTTCAACTTGGTGCTCCCCGAAAGGACCGATGAATCTGGGGTTGCCACCCAGATTTTCAATCCATTCCCTGTTTTGTGATGCATATTCAGCCCAGACCTTTATCACGTCAGCATCAGTCCAACTGACACCACGTTCTATCTGGCAAAGGGATTGAAGATACTTGATTCCTTTTTCAACATTGTTTACATTGACAAATATGCCGCCGGACATCTTGGTGTTTGTGCAGTGGGTGTCTTCAGGCTGTTTTTCCAGGATGAGAACCCCTGCCCCTTTATCGTGAGCAGTTATGGCAGCCACCGCTCCGGCGCCGCCGTAACCCACAATCACCACATCAGCCTTTTTGTCCCAATCTTCCTTTTCAGTCAGCATTGCATCTCCTTTTGCTGTAACCTCCAATCCTTTTGAGACTGATGGAAAAATCATCTTTCTCTCTTCCAAAATGTATGGTCTCGTAAAAAGTGCTAAAGATACCTTTCTTGTCATTCCCGCGGAAGCTGGAATCCAGTAAAATCAATTAGTTCTGGACTCCCGTTTTCACGGGAGTGACGGTTTTATAACTTTTTACAAGTCCATCAAAATATATTTGTCTGCAAAGCAAACTCTTCATCAAGTATCTATATACTTATGGCAAGTTCAGCCCCTTCTCTTATGGCCCACATAACATCCCTCGGCTCTACACAATCTCCTATTTCATAGACCTCCGGCACCAAGCCTTTCAATTTTGTGCCCAACCCTTTTTCCGGTTTAACACCCACAGCCAGTACCACTGTATCAGCCTCCAAAAACACAAGATCATTATTAAAAGCAACGTAAATTCCGCTGGCCATTATTTCGACAACAGGACAGCTTTGGTAGATAAAAACCCCTCTTTTAATTAATCGATTACGTAGCGTAAGGTAAATGTTCCGCTCTATATCTCTACCCAGAGACCTCCGAGTAACAAGGCTTACCTTTTTCCCTTCTCCTGCAAGCTGGTCCGCAATCTCCATACCCAAGTATCGGCCGCCAATTACGACTACCTGTTCACCGGTCATTACTTTACCTAGAATCAAATCATTGGCTTGAACCACATTCTTATTATCTATACCCTTTATATCCAAAATGGCAGGGCTCGCCCCCGTTGCAATAACTACTATGTTCGGCTTTTCGCGTTTAACCAGCCCAGGAGTTACTCTCGTTCCAAGGTGAACTTTTACACCGGCTTTATCCAAACCCCTTTTCAAATAGTAAAGCAACTTGGGATAATCGTGCTTTTTTTGTATCTGCTGGGACGCCACGTACCACTGCCCTCCCAATTCTTTGTCCTGTTCATAAAGTGTAACTCGATGGCCCCTTTCTCGAAGAGTCCGTGCCGCCTCCATGCCGGCAGGACCACCACCAACTACCATTATCTTTTTAGGCAATGAGGTAGGCACAATGACAAATTCTTTTTCCCGCATAAGGGCTGGGTTAACAGAGCAATGAAGTCCTTCTTTCAAGATATTGGGATGATCCTTGAAATTGAAGCAATTCAAACAATAAATACAAGCACGAATATCATCAAAACGCCCTTCTTTGGCCTTATTGGACCATTCCGGGTCTGCCAACAATGCCCTCCCTAACGCAACGAAATCCGCTTTACCTTGAGCCAATACTTCCTCGGCAAACGTAGGATCGACAATCTTTCCTACAGCAATCACTGGTACCTTAACAGCCTTCTTTATGGCTTCCGCCAGATGTACCAGTGGTCCCTGTTGAAAGAGAAAACTGGGGTATTGCCAATCAATAGAACCCTGTTCGCTGGCAGATACGTCCAGGGCATCGGCACCAGCTTCGACGAAAAGAGGCGCTTGTCGGGTAGAATCGTCTATACTGATACCTCCGGGCATAAAATCACTTCCGCTAAATCTAAAAATAACTGGAAAGTCCAGGCCCACTTTCTGTTTCACGGCATCAATGATCTCGCAGGCAAAAAGGGCTCTCTTTTCTACGCTCCCTCCGTATTCATCGGTTCTTTGGTTGGCCAATGGAGAGAGGAACTGACTTATGAGATACCCGTGACCACCGTGGATCTCTACCGCATCAAACCCAGCATCCTTAACCCTTCTCGCTGCTTCCGCAAATGCTTTTATAATACGTTTTATATCCTCCCCGGTGGCTTCTTGAGGCGGAATGTTTCCCCGTACCCAGATGGAGAGTTCCTGTTCTTCTTTGTCCCCGGGGATCTCCAACACCCTGAGCAGCCTGGGAATAGGTGAGGGACCAAGAATCTTCAATTCCTCCGGACGGTCCACCATGGATTGATAATCGGTCAATAACCTGCCGTGGTGTACAAGTTGAAAGGCTGCCCTAGACCCGTTTTCATGAATGGCATCCGCCACTCGCCGCAAGCCAGGGATAAACTTGTCATCATAGACCGACGGCCGATGGGGAGCGCGACTTTCTCTCATAATAATGCTGGACTGACAAATAATAAACCCTACTCCACCTTTGGCCCGCTCAGCATAATAATTTACTGTCCGATCAGTGATTTCTCCTTCCGAACCATGGGCGACAGTACCCATGGGCGACATGACAATACGATTCTTTAGCTCCA
>WOUX01000137.1 GCA_009773075.1 bacterium
CCTCAAACTTCAACTTTTGATTACACAGGATACAGGGGTTAGGCGTTCTCCCCTCCATATATTCGGAGACAAAGTAGTCTATGACCTCTTTTCCAAATTCATTCTCTAAGTTCAGTACATAAAAAGGTATATCCAGTTTGTCGGCTACTGCCCTTGCATGATAGATATCCTCAGGAGAACAGCAGCTTCTGAACCCTTCATCTCCCTGGCTGGAATAATTCCAGATTTGCATGGATACCCCGATGACATCATAACCTCTCTCCTTCAACAAGGCAGCAGCCACCGAGCTGTCTACCCCTCCGCTCATGGAGACTACAACCCTTTTTTGGTCTTTATCTCTCATAGGGTTGTCCTTACCCTGATTCACTCTTTCTACTATAAAGAGGGGACATGGAGCGAAGCCTGTTTACTATCTCTGGAAGCACACCGAGTACATATTCAACATCCTCCTCAGTATTACCCAGCCCCAGACTGAATCTAAGAGAACCCTGAGCTATCTCCGATGGAACCGCCATAGCCATTAAGACAGGAGAAGGCTTCAGTGACCCAGATGTGCATGCCGATCCGGATGAAACTGCAACCCCTTCCATGTCTAGGTTCATCAAAAGGGATTCTCCCTCGATAAATTCAAAGCTGAGGTTTAATGTGTTAGGGATCCTATTTACGGGATGGCCGTTTAATTTTACATGATCCAATTTGTCAATGATCCCTTTATAGAGTCTATCCCTCAATTTTGTAATACGCTTTAACTGGGATTCCATATCCCTATTTGCTATCTCACATGCCTTGCCCAGTCCAACTATGCCGGGGGTATTTTCGGTTCCCGCCCTCCTGCCCCCTTCCTGGTGACCGCCATGTATCAGAGGCACAAGGGATGTCCCTTTCTTTACATACAAGCAGCCTATGCCCTTTGGTGCATATAGTTTATGCCCGGACAGGGAAATAAGATTAACCTTCAAATCCTTTACATCTATAGGTATCTTCCCTGCTGCTTGAACGGCATCGGTATGGAATACAATACCGTTATCCGCAGCAATCTCCCCTATTTCTTTTATGGGAAAGAGGGTTCCAGTTTCGTTATTGGCATACATAATACTTATCAATACCGTTTTGTTAGTAATAGAATCCCTCAACTCATCTAAGTCAATCATCCCATCATGATCCACAGGCAGATAAGTTACTTTACAGCCTCTCTTCTCCATATACTGACAGGTAGTTAAAACAGCCGGATGTTCTACCTGGGTTGTTATAATATGATTCGTTTTCTTCTTTAGTACATTGGCGACCCCTTTAATGGCAAGATTATCACTCTCTGACCCCCCGGCGGTAAAGACGATTTCAAATGGGTCTGCGTTCAAGAGGTTGGCTACTTTCTCTCTAGCCTCGTCAATATATTTCTTTACCCCTCTTCCTGCCCAATGGATACTTGATGGATTGCCAAAATTGTCCTTCAAAAAAGGCAACATGGCATCCAATGCCTCTGGATGGAGAGGGGTAGTGGCATTATGGTCCATATAGATTTTTTTCATCCCTACCTCCGCTTAAAATCATTATATCTTCATCTAATCTATTAGACCTTATGGTTTTTGTCAAGCAGTTATAAACCCCAACAACATATCACTTGCACTTGCAATTTTTTGTACTTATGTGTTAAAGTACAGAAAAACAGCACGTAATATTTTCTTTGCAAAAGCCCTCCCTGCGCCGTATAATTTTACTAACAAGATCAGTTATAATTAGTTTAGTTATTAAAATCGATGTTGGAAAAATAAGGAGGTTTAAGTTTGATGAGTAATACACCTGGCGGAAAAAATTTGAAAAAGTTTGAAGACTGGAAGATAATGCGCGATCATATCTTGCAGATGGGAGGGGCAAAAGAGATAGAAGCTCGTCACAAAAAGGGACAGATGACAGCAAGAGAAAGGGTAGATTATTTTTTTGATCCAGGCACCTTCACCGAGATAGGTATGTGGGTAAAGCACAGAACAACAGTTTTTGGCATGGACAAGAGAGATATCCCTGCTGATGGGATTGTCACCGGTTTTGGAAAAGTGAATGGCAGACACGTGGTTACGGCAAGCGAGGATTATACGTGCATGTCTGGGAGTTTCGGGGAGCAGCATGGGAAGAAATTTGCCTATGCCATTGATTTTGCCAAGGACAAAGGATGGCCTTTTGTCAGCATGAATGACTCTGGGGGGCTTCGGATGCAGGAGGGAATGGACGCACTGGAGGCATATGGATGGCTGTTCCGTGCTCAAGATCAGGCTTCGGGGATCATCCCGCAGATATCCTTACTCCTGGGACCTTGCTTAGGTGGACAGGCCTACCACCCGGTCATGCAGGATTTTATTATACAAAACAAAAAAACCGGATTTATGGGCATTGCTGGGCCGGCCTTTGTCAAGGCACAGACCGGTGAGGAGATCGCCCTTGAAAAGCTGTGCGGGTACGAAGCCCATGCCGTCAAATCGGGACAGACACACATAGTGGCAGAAGATGATAAGGATTGTTTAAATAAATGCAAAGAGCTTTTGTCTTTTTTCCCTTCTAGTAATAAGGAAAAGCCTCCCCAAATCGAGACAAAAGACGCCACGGAGAGGGAAAGCGATGAACTTCTTGGTATCCTGCCAGGAGAACCATTCCAAATCTTTAATATGTACGAGGTTATTGAAAGGGTAGTAGACGATGGATACTTCTTTGAGATACTGGGACTCTATGCCAAAAATATGATTACAGGTTTTGCTCGTTTTGGTGGTCGTCCTGTGGGGATTGTGGCCAATCAACCCAATTGGTTGGCAGGAGCAATAGATATTAACGCATCAGACAAGGCATCCCGGTTTATAAGATTTTGTGATCTGTTCAATATACCGTTGGTGACTTTTGTAGACTGCCCTGCCTATATGATAGGTTCTCAGCAGGATTGGGCCGGCATTCTGCGACACGGAGCAAAACTGCTTTTTGCCTGGTCAAATGCCACTGTGCCTTTGATTTCCATTATCGTGAGAAAATCTTATGCTGGCGCTCATTACGGGATGCTGGATAAATCCATTGGCGCTGATTTTGTATATGCCTGGCCAACAGCCATTGTTACTGCTCTGGATGGAAAGACAGTGGCTAGCGTCATCTTTGCAAAAGAGATAAAAGAGGCAAAGAACCCGGAGGAGTTGAGGGCCAAGAGGATAGATGAATACAATGAAATCTATTCCAATCCATATGTTGCAGCAGCAAGGGGTTTCGTTGATGATGTGATAGATCCTAAGGATACAAGAAAAATAATAAATCGATCCCTTGACGTATTGGAGAATAAGTGGAAGACTGCATATGCGTCACAGCCATGGAGGAAATATTCCAATATCACTCTTTAAGGATGTAAATGGTCACAAAATTTGAGGACCGGAAGATGAAGGGAACCCGTTTAAAACAGATGCGATCCGAGGCGGAAGCCATTTTCAGACATTGCCTTAAGGCTGTTGATCCTCACATGGCAGTAAAACGTTTCCTTCACCTCGATGGCAAAAAGTTGATTCTGGGGGCAAAAGATCGACCACTATCAGAGTTTGATCTGAACGGGTATGATCGCATTTTCATTGTCGGAGGGGGGAAAGCAACGGCGCCTATGGCCAGGGCCGTCGAAGAGTTGCTGGGAAAACAGATTAGCAGAGGGATAATCAATGTAAAATACGGTTTTACTGAAAGACTTACCTATACCGAGATTATAGAGGCCGGTCATCCCTTGCCGGACCGGAACGGCGTGGAGGGAACCCGGCAGATTCTTGATTTCCTCGAAGATGCGTCTGAAAATGATCTGGTTTTTTCCCTCATATCAGGCGGGGGATCGGCTCTACTCACTCAGCCTGCGGGAAAGATCACGCTTCAGGAAAAGCAGGAGGTGACACGCACTTTGCTGGCATGTGGTGCCGGGATTGATGAGATAAACGCCGTGAGAAAGCATATCTCATCTTCAAAGGGCGGACAGATGGCGAGAGCAGCATATCCGGCCACTATTGTGAACCTGATGCTCTCCGATGTGGTGGGTGATAAAATGGATGTCATAGCGTCAGGCCCCTTTGTCCCTGACAGCTCCACATACAAAGATGTTCTGGATATCCTCAGAAAATATGATCTGAAGGAGATTCCTCCTTCAATCCTTGAACGTCTGGAAGAAGGCTCCGGAGGAAGGTTCCCTGAAACACCCAAAGATGGGGACCCTATTTTCGATCGGGTCTTTAATATGATCGTCGGCAGCAACATACTGGCCCTGGAAGCAGCAGAGGAAAAGGCAAAAACGCTCGGATACAAGGTCATAATTTTA
>WOUX01000138.1 GCA_009773075.1 bacterium
TTTGACGGATGATTGTGCGCCAATATGATTGAAGAGGATAGATGGCGTATGGCCGGTTCAAAAACTTCGCGCGGATGCACCAACGTTTCGGTTAATGTGCCGATAGATATGGTTTCTTTATGAATGAGTTGTTTGCGGGCGTTGAGATACAGTACCATAAAATATTCTTTTTGCTTGCCTCGCAAATCAGCAAGCTGAGCAACAGTGTCTCTAACGGAATCAAGGATGGGGATAGAATCATTAAATGAACCAACCGCACGGCTGCCAAGCTCCAAAGCTGCCTTAATAGTAATGGCTTTGGTATCTTCCAATCCCTTGATGCCTGTCAGTTCATCTTTAGTGACAGTTAAAAGTTTTGATAGGGGGTATTTTTTTAAAGTTTCCCTGGCAATATCCAAAGCGCTCTTACCTGCCCGGCCAGTACGAATAAGAATCGCCAAAAGTTCGGCATCACTTACATTCTTCGCCCCCTTTTCAGACAGCTTCTCTCTGGGTCTCTTATGTTTAGGCAGGTCTTTAATTTTTGCCATTGTTATCTTTTAAAGTTAATTTTAAATCTTTTTTCCCCTAACCTTTTCCAGATCCTCAGGTGTATTTATATTGAAAAAAAGAGAGGACTTCGGATCGAAGGAGAGTATTTCATGGGGACTGATCTCTTTTACCCTTACCTTGGGATAAAAGTTGGTGATTTTTAAATCATCTAACTCAAGTAGGGCATCTATATGTCTTATACACCTCTTTGAATAAATGGCATGAAGGGGTTGAAAACCGTCACTAGAAAGGGGAACCACCGCGTCAAAGTTGCCCACCTTTGATAGCATGTAATCTATAAACCCTTTATTCAAAGAGGGCATATCACAGGCTGCCACAAAGATATGCTGGAAAGAGGCGTAAAAAAGCCCGGTATAAATCCCCCCTAAAGCACCCTTGTTAGGAATAAGGTCGGTTACTATTCGAAGGTCTAAGTGTAAATATTCAATGGGAGAATTGGTAACGAGGATTACCTCCTCAAAGGTATCCTTGAAGGTATCAGCTATCTGATCGATCATCCTTTGACCGTTGATCTCCAGGAACGCCTTGTTTGTTCCCATCCTCTTACTCTTACCACCGGCTAAAATAACCCCTGTCAAATAGTTTCTCCTGAGAACGAAAGGTTATAAGGATATCTTTATTTCTACCTCCTTTGGGTCTTCACAGTCCTTAAGGGCAGAGGTCATCCCTGTTATTGACCGAATCATCATGTCCTTAATAAAGGGTTTAAGGGTTATACTCTCCCCATTGACCCTGAGAATGATGGAAGATCTCCTTTTCTTCTTAAGAAACCGATCTTCTATTATATTTACTATACCCTCTGCATCGTCTATATCTACACATGGAACACCGACATCGAACTCCTTATCACTTACCACAGCTACCAGGATATCCTTCTTTGAGCACAGAAGCTCCTCATTGGTATCCTTTCGATAAACCTCTATTTTTGGGTGTTTATCGTTCTTATACCCTTCTGTTATTATTATATCCACATCACTGATGAATCTTCCTCTGAGATCGTCCAGCGGCAAATCCTGTTCCACATCCCTGACTATGGCTATCTTTTGCGGTGAGGACACTATAGTGGTATGAGCACCTGCTCTTTTATGCCGCCAGCTATCCTTGCCTTCTCTGTCTATATCAAAACCATGAACATCATGCTTAACAGTGGCAACCTTATATCCCCGCCTGTTTAACTCAGGGATTATCTTCTCTATAAGAGTCGTCTTTCCGCTATCCGACTTACCTACTATTGAGACTATGGGTATCATAACCTAATGTCCTTTCTTAATAATCCACCTTTGCCCTCTTCCAGCCCAGACCATCTAAAGCAATGATCATACTGGTAATATTGGATGACCCTTCTCCTGTCTGGTACAGAATAGCATCACGGTAGAGTCTGGCTACCGGATACTCCTCTGAGTATCCGTAACCCCCAAATATCTCTACTGCAAACCGAGCTGCCCTTACGCAGGTCTCTGATGCCACATGTTTTGCTATAGTACTCTCAAGGGTATTCCTGACCTTATTGTCCGCCAGAAAGGCAGCCTTGTATAGGAGTATCCTGGCAGCCTCTGTGCCGGCTATCATATCGGCAATCTTTTGCTGATTCATCTGAAACTCACCGATCTTCTTGCCAAATGCCTCTCTTTCATTGCAGTACCTGATACTCTCATCTATACATGCCTGGGCAACCCCAACAGCACCTGCTGCTACACTTATGCGCCCGTAATCCAGGGCATTCATGGCTATATTAAACCCCTGCCCCAACTTTCCAACCAGGTTTTCTCTTGGCACCCTGCAATTAACGAATATAAGTTCACCTGTGGGCGCACAGTGATGCCCCAGCTTATCCTTTATCTCCTTTCTTGTGAGACCGGCCATCTCCTTTTCAACAATAAAACACGAGATCCCTTTGTGTTTGGGTACAATCCTGGGATCAGTCTTCACATAAACCACCCCTGCATCCATTATAGGGGCATTACTGATCCACATCTTGGAGCCGTTGATGACAAAAGAATCACCGTCCTCTGTGGCAGTTGTCTGGATAGAGGCAACGTCAGAACCTGCATTTGGCTCTGTCATGGCATTTACGCCAAACAGCTCGCATCGGATCAGCTTCTGTACATACTTCTCCTTTTGTTTTTCTGTACCCCAGTTGAGGATAGTCAAAGGACAGGTAAGCGCCTGCATGTTAAAGAAGTGTCTCAGAGAGGACTCTGCCCTGGAAATCTCCTCTACTATTATGGCATGAGCTATAAACCCAAGGTTGGAACCTCCGTACTTCTCAGGGAATGCTGCCCCAAAAAAACCATGATCTGCCATCTTCAGGACAATCTCCCTCTGAAACCTGTGGGAGCAATCATCTTCGGCCACTACCGGCAGGATCTCCTTCTCAGCGAAATCTCGCGCCAGTCTTCTCACAGCCTTCTGCTCTTCTGTTAAAAAGAAATTCATACCAGGTCTCCATTAGAAGTAATTACTCAGGTGTTTAGGCTGAAGTGCCCTAACGGTCTTCAGCCTTCAGCCTTAGGTAGTGCGATTTTATTTTATCGATCGACCATTGTCAATAAATTGTTTTTTTCCCTTGACGGTAGAGAGTGAAATATGTACTATTTTGATTATGTAAATAGAATTCTATCTTTGTAATACATCAGATTAATACTCAAATCAAAAGAGTAACTAAAAAAGGAGGCGGGTATGAAAAAGGCATTAGAAGGCGTAAAGGTATTGGATTTAACCCAATTTGAGGCAGGGACTACATGCACACTATTACTGGCATTCCTGGAACAGGAGACTTGGGGAGACTTTCCTTTTCAGAGAAGAGGGCTGAAGGGATTGATTCATTCTACTTTATCCTTTTAAACCTAAACAAGAAGAGCACAACCCTGGATTTAAAGAGCAAGAAAGGGAAAGAGATATTCAAGGAGATGGTCAAGAAAGCGGACATAGTAGTCAACAACTTTACCGTCGGAACAATGGAAAATCTCGGTCTCGATTATAAGGTGCTGAAGGAAGTAAATCCCAAGATTATATATGCATCCATTACTGGATTTGGAACCTACGGGCCTTATAGGGATTATCCCTGCTTTGACATAGTTGCCCAGGCTACCGGCGGACTGATGGGTGTGACAGGATACCCTGAGAATCCTCCTACCAAGGTCGGGACGGGTCTTGGAGACAGTATCGGTGCTATTAACCTGGCAGTAGGGATACTTGGTGCGTTGTATCAAAGGGAGAAGACTGGTGAAGGTCAAGAGGTGGAGGTTGCTATGCAGGATGGTATATTCAATACCTTAAGACCGGTTTACAACTTTTATTATGTCACCGGCAGTAAACCCATAGAGCGAACTGGCAACAAGACAAAGATGATAGCACCGTGGAACAGTTACAAGACTACAGATGGGTACGTAGTTGTAGGAATTTTAACAAACCCTCTGTGGGAAAACCTCCTAAAGGCTATTGGGAGGGAAGATGCCATTCCAGACCCAAGATTTGCTGATCCAATGACCCGTGGTGCGAATTGTGATGCGGTGGATAGCATGATCGAGGAGTGGACATCAAAGAGGGCAAAGATGGAGGCTATGTCATACCTAGCCGAGAGAGGGGTCCCTTGCGGTGCAGTTCTGGACATGACAGAGCTTTTGAATAACCCCCATCTCAGAGAGAGGGGTATGGTTACCGAGATTGAGCATCCTACCAGGGGTAAAGTTGCTGTCCTTGGGTCACCCATTAAGTTATCAAAATCAGTTTCATAACCACATGGTGAGGCTAGCAGGACACAGTATCATATATTTTAAGGTGGGGTAGGATTCTTTCTACTCCACCATTTTTTGTGTAAAACACAAAAGGAGAATTATGATTAGAATAAGAATACATGGAAGAGGTGGACAGGGAGCCGTTACTTTCGCCCATATGTTATGCCTGTCAGCCACTGAAGAGGGTAAATTTGGGCAGTCTTCCCAGGGACAGAGTTGGGATAGAAGGGGAACCCCCATGGAAGGATACGCCAGGATAGGAAACAGACCCATATCAGAGAGGGGTTTTATCGTTGAGCCCGATTATGTGGTTGTGTTAGACTCAACTATAGTAGGCGCAGTGAACCTGGAGGCAGGTATGAAGGATGATGGAAAGGTTATCGTCAATTCTCCTGTTGATCTCAAGTTCAAACACCAATCTTTCTGCATTGATGCTACGTCTATATCCCTTGACAAACTGAAAGCCCCTATTACAAATACTGCAATGCTGGGAGCTTTTGCAGGAGCAACAGGTTTGGTATGCCTGGATTCTGTAGAAAGAGGTGTCAGACAGATACTTGGGAAGAAATTTTCAGAAGAGGTTATTACTAATAACATAGAAGCCGTCAGGGCTGCGTTTAATGAGGTAAAGTGATGGAAAGAGAGTATATAAGAGGAGGAGTTATCCACAACTCGGGGAATTCCGTGGTTTATAAGACCGGAGGTTGGAGAGTCTTTAAACCCATTATTGACCAATCCAGGTGTAACAGCTGTAAGCTGTGTTATTGGTATTGTCCTGATAGCTCTGTCGTATGGGAAAAGGATAATGTCGCCATAAACTATGAGTACTGCAAAGGCTGTGGTATTTGTGCCTATGAATGCCCATCAGATGCAATTGAAATGGAGAGAGAAAAACTATGAAGATGTATTTGTCAGGTTCTGAAAGCGTAGCCCATGGTGTAAGACTCTCAAGAACAGAGGTCATATCTGCTTACCCTATTACCCCTAATGTATTTGTTTTGCAGACATTATCGAATATGATAGACAATGGAGAGCTGGATGCCGAGTCTGTAAATGCAGAATCAGAGATAGGTTCTATGAACATTTGTGCTGGGGCAACTGCTGCCGGGGTTAGGTCCTTTACATGCACATGTGCCCAGGGTTTGGCATATATGAAGGAGGTGCTATGGATGGCTTCGGGGATGGCATTGCCTGTAGTTGTAGCTGTTACCAGTCGTGCCATTGGTTCTCCTCAAACCTTTGCATCGGACTTTTCTGACTCCCTCTCTGAAAGGGATGCGAGTTTCCTTCAGTTTTACTGTGAAAACGCCCAAGAGGCACTTGATTCTACAATTATGGCATATAAGATAAGCGAGGATGAGAGAGTCCTCCTTCCCAGCTTTGTCGTGATAGAGGGTTTTCGTTTATCCCATACCTATGAACTGGTAGATGTTCCTGATCAAGAGACGGTAGACCGATTCCTGCCCAGGTATAACCCAAAACACGCCTTCATAGATCCCAGGTACCCTATAATGCAGGGCGGACCAGCCCTTTCGGCATCTCTCTTTGATAGCTTGAAGTACCAGCAGTATACAGCGCTGCAGAGGGCAAAGGGTATCATCAGAGAAACCTGCAGGGAGTTTGCCGATCTTTTTGGCAGAAACTACCATGGTTTGATCGAATCCTATAAGGTAGACGACGCAGAATTGGTGGTAGTGGTTATGGGCTCTGTAACAAGCTTAGTAAGAGAGATGGTGGATGAATACAGAGAGAAGGGGCAAAAGATAGGGATGTTGAAACTAAGATGTTTCAGACCATTCCCAAAAGAGGAAATAATGGAGGGTCTCAAGGGTGTTAAAAAGATTCTGGTTTTGGACAGAGCTACTTCTCCCGGTTCCGACGGCATAACGTACATGGAAATCAAGGCAGCCCTGCAGCGTTCCCAGGCTATTGTATCGAACTACATTATAGGGAGTCAGGATATACTTCAAAGGGATATTGCAACCATTCTGGATACCACTTTAAATAGAGATGATGAATTCGTTGAATGGTATAATCAGGAATTTAAAGAAGATGTACTCCAAGTTATCGGGTATGATAACTATGAGAAACTTAGAAGATCTGAGGTGGTTGACAGACAGATCAAAGAAGGCGAGGATATACAAGCACTGGGGAATCCTTTCTGCCCGGGGTGTGGTAGTTTAATCTGCGTTAAATTGGCATTGAGCGTATTTGACAAAAATACCTTCGTTACGGCTAACTGCGGCTGTATGGGGGTAATACCTGCAGCCTTCCCTCAGACATGTCTCAAGGTTCCTTCTGCCTTCTTCAGCTTCAGCAGCGCTGGAGCAGCGGCAAGCGGGGTAGAGGTGGCATTGAAGAGAAAGGGGATGGATACGGATGTCTTTCTCTATGGAGGGGATGGGGGCATTCTCGATATAGGTCTTCAGACCCTGTCCGGGGCATTGGAGAGGGGTCATAATATAACCTATCTCCTCTATGATAACGAGGCATATATGAACACAGGCGTCCAAAGGAGTAGCGCTACCCCTTATCTGGCACGTACAAAAACAACACCATCAGGAAAAAAATCTCGCAAGAAGGATATAATGAAGATAGTGGAAGCTCACGAAAATGTATATACTGCTACAGCCTCTCCAGCCTATCCCCAGGATTTCCTGCGTAAAGTCAAGAAGGCAAGAGAACATAAAGGGCCATCCTTTGTATACGTTATTGGGCCCTGTCCCACAGGGTGGGAGTTCGATGCATCATTAACCATAGAGATTGCCCGTCTTGCCGTTGAGACCGGCTCACTTGTGCTCTATGAATATGAAAACGGAAAGAGAACTATAAATCGGATACCAAAAAAGAGAAAATCCATCGAGGAATATCTTTCGAAACAGGGAAGGTTCTCACACCTCACATCGGAACAGATAGCAGAGATACAGAATGATGTGGATAAGAGGTTCAATGAACTGGTCAATCAGTCAAAATTAAAATAAGGCAAATTATTTGGCATCTACTCTTAAAAGACCAGATCCAGAAACTGTTTCAATATCCCGGCAGTAGCCCCCCAAATAACATGGTTGTTGTAGTGGTAGAAATAAACCGGGCAAGGCTTACCTTCACGAATCATAAGTTCTTCCCTGTGTATTTTTTCATCTAACAAAGCCTGTATTGGCACCTCTATGAGTTCATCTGTTTCATTGGCATTTATATTGAATTTATATGGATACGGTATAAAACCCACAAATGGGGAAATAACAAACCTTGTTGTAGTCACCACATCATCCAATTCTCCCAGTATTTCCACATCCTCGCTCTTGATGCCTACTTCCTCATAGCACTCTCTAAGGGCAGTAGCCATTAGCGTTTCATCTCCTTCATCATGAGATCCTCCTGGGAAAGAAATCTGCCCCTTATGATGTTCCACATCTTCCGTTCTCTTTGTAAACAAGATGTGGCACTTCTCACCTTTATAAAAGAGGGGTAAAAGAACCCCTGAAGGCTTTAAGCTATCATCAACGATAGTCTTTTTTGTTCTTTGAGAGAGGATTTTTCTAACCATGTCCTTCATTTTATCAACCGATTTGTTATTAGAAACATTCATAAGATAAAAGATTTATTGGGAGGGGGAATGTGATAATAAATAGTCATATATCTTTTCCCCTGCCTCCAATCCCAGATCAATAAATTCTGGCCCGTACTTCTTCCCGGTATCAGTTCTGAAAGTGTCTTTTATTTTTATGATCCCTTTCAATCCCCTGGGGAAGTGCTCAACTATCAGCTTAATAGGGGTCCCGCGGAAATCTGCCATGTACCAAAGGGTTTCCGTAAAGTTGTCTATCCCCCATCTAAACTTATCGGCATCGTAAAGAGAATCACTGATCATCTGTCCTATAGGTGTCGAGATCTTTTTCGGTTCAACAAATGCCTCATGATTTGAGATAGCCTGAACTATAATCTCCTTTTCTCTCTCTCTTAATGAAAAATCCCTGAGTTTGATTCTTGCCTCTTTAGCACTGGCACTGGCGTGATTGGGTTCCTTCCTCTTAATGTCGTGCAGTAAACCCGACAGTTGGGCAATGACAATTGCTTCTCTGATCAGATCTGATCCCAAAGACTGCCTCTCTCCTTCAATATACACAAGGACACCAATATCAATCGTTACTTTCTCGGCATGTTCCATGCCATGTCCCAGGTTGTCTGCTAATTGTTTGAACACTATATAGAAACTGGGGCGTTTAGAACTTAAGGCTATTCTTTTTGACTCCTTCATCATCCTCTTATATATATCTTTCACTACTAGCCCCTGTACTGAGTTCTAACAATCATGTTACCCTTTTTTCAAATCCTTTCAACTGCCAACCGACAACCATCAACGGACACCACTTCATCTTCCAGTATGTCCAAACCCTCCAGAGTCTCTCTCTGTCGTATCAAGTTCCTGAGTAAGATCGAGAGAGGCACGGTAAACCCTATTTATCACCATTTGAGCTATTCGGTCCCCTCTTTTTATGGCAAAGGGTTCACTACCAAAGTTTATAAGCAGAACTCCTATCTCTCCTCGATAATCTGCATCTATAGTGCCAGGGGAATTTACCAGACTTATCCCATTCTTGAAAGCTATTCCACTGCGGGGGCGGATTTGCGCTTCAAAGCCTTTGGGGATTGCAATAGCAACACCTGTAGGTATTAGTTTTCTTTCTCCTGGTTTTATAAAAACATCCTTGTCAACTGCGGCATAAAGGTCCATACCAGCTGAGTGCTCGGTCATGTATCGGGGCAAAGGTACATCGCCATCCGTATCTTCTCTTACCCTTTTTATCTGAACCTTAACCTCTTCCATATTAGACCTTTGCAACATTACTTATGTTTTGAAAAAGTATCCTTTTTCAAAGCTCTCTTTCTGAACTCCTAAATTACGGACTGAAAACTAACCCTGCCGCCTAACTGAACAAGTACTGACGGGAATAAAAGTACCCAATTAAAAATCCTGTGTCAAGGCATTTCTAGGCTGGGCTAAATTTGCTTGACATGGGTTATTAAGATGTATATAAATTCAAGGTAGTTGTAAGGCATCAGTCCGCCAGAGGCGGACAGAATTCAAAGCTCTTACTGTAGGATATTGAAAGGACACCAGATGAAAGATATGATTGTCCAGGGCTTCTTGGACAGTGCCGATTTAAAGGTAAGATTTGTTAAGGAGAATGTTGACAGGATAATATGTTTATCAATCGCTTCTTAATTGAGAGGCCCCCCTTGCCGGCTATGGCTTTAACTACGGATACTTCTGTAATTACGAGTATAGGCAATGACTCAGATTTTTCTGATATTTTTTATAAACAAATAAGAGCATTGGGAATAAAGGGAGATGTGGCTATTGGACTTAGTACAAGCGGCAACTCGCTCAATGTCATCAAAGCTTTCCAGATTGCAAAAGAAATGGGTTTAAAGACAGTTGGGATAACTGGCAAAAATGGGGGGAAGATTGCAAAAATAGTAGATTATTCATTAAACGTTGCTTCAGACAGTACTCCTCGTATTCAAGAGGTACATATAACCATCGGTCATACCATATGTGAGATGGTTGACTATTTACTATTTCCACCCATAAACGGATAAAAAGAGAAAGAGCTTTGAAGAAGTCCCCTGAGAGCGAATTCACGCCTTTGGGGACATTCCCAAGCACCTCCACCAGAATTTCTTCGGAAGAACCTAAAATTGATCATTTAGCTTCCCATGATGAGCAATAATAATCTTTCGTTACTCCCACACTCTTTACAGTGCAAACAAATATTCTTGGATCAGATTTCTCAGATGATTCGGAAAACTTACAGTTTAAACAACTCTCAGCTCTTTTTAGTGCAAGTCCAGATTCTTGCACTTTCTTTCTAACCTTTTTTTCATTACTCACCGAAACTACCAAATAGATGAGACAACCAAAAAACAGTATATTGATAAGTTCCACTGCTAACACGTTATAATTTAACTGATCCAGGAAATATATGGAGATCACGAATATGGCAAATATAATAATGAGTCGTTTAAGCACAAAGCGAGTCCAATGCGTAAATGATGCTGAAAATTGTTGTACCCATTCATCTTCCTCTCTTTTATTTTTTTCCTTTAGTAATTGCTGATTTTCATCTAACATTTGCTCAACACGCAAACTGCCCTTCATGCCTTTGTGTAAGATTTGCCCCAGCCAGCCGCCAGCACACATGAATATGATACCTAGGATACGAGTACCTATACCGGGACGATATTCGCTTCCCATAATTGCATATACGAGTAAGACATAGACCAGGATACCTATGATCGAACCAAACATAATGAATGTCCAGCCTGTGATGCTTTTCCGCGCCTTTGGGAATGTCATTCCGAGAACAAAATTGGTCTGACCATACTCAGCTTTTTTGATATCACTCTGAACTGCGTCGGCGACTTTGGTAATTATAGGTTTCTTGTTTAGCCATTCACCGCAAAACCGGCATTTTATTGCTTCGTCTTGGATTGATTCCGAGCAAAAAGGACATTTTTTCATTTAGGGACCTCCATGACCACTCCTATCACACATTAATCTAAGAAACGCTCTGTCCGCCTGATGAGGTTCACCAACACGGCCCACCGTTTCTTGCTGCGGTCGGTGGAACAACCTTGTGATGTGCGTACTAAAAAGGGTCAGCCTTACGAACGGAATTCCGAATTCTGACACAAATTGCCTTTTCGATTAACCCAATGGGCATTTTCCCCGGAAACCAGCACTCAATGTCAGGAATGTACTGAATATAACCTGAACCGTCGTTCCATGATGTCCTTCCTTCCTGATTCGGCACCAACTGATCATAGCAGGTCTCTGACATCAGGAGATAGACAAGTCTCGACTCCGTATAGTCTTGAAAGTACTCCTTGAACCAACTTGGCCCCAAGAAGTAGTAACGCGTCAAGGCATCATCAATTTCTTTGTCGCTTTTTCCCCGCAGATCAAAGAGACAGACCCATCCGCGATAGCGGCCGAAGCTCTTGAGAGACCCAGCGTTCGGAGGATACTTCTCGTCTTGGTTTCCGAAGATAAACCCGTCTTTCAGAATTCTTCTGTACGCTTTTGTTGTCGTAACATGGAAGACCTTTTCGCGCAGAAGCCGCAATAATTGATCGCCGTATTCCGTATCGATGAAGTCGATTGATTGTGTCTCCATAATGCCCTTATCTTCTGCCTAACGGCGTATTAGAGGGACTTCGACTTCATGGATCAAACCGTCCCTTAACGAGCGGAACTCGTACACAGGCAATCCGTCTGCTAGTTCGGGTTTTAGCAGCATCAGCAGACTGTCGGTCTCGATAGAGTAGCTGACTTAGCGTGTAGGTGTCCCCAAATTCATTGATATTTAATAAGAAAGATTCATCCGAATCCAACTGTCCGTTCCAGAATTCCACCCTGATACACGATACGCGGTCATCCCTTCCTTTCGCAGCCTCATCAGTTTCATCGCGTGTTGCATGATAATGACTTATAGTAAAGCCACCACTATGCTCGTAGATATTCAGATAAAGGTATTCGGGTTCTGCAGATTTTGAATTTGGCATAGATTCTTCCTGTCTCTCTAAGGAGAAATTCACCAAGCTCAGTAACACTCCTGTGAAATAAGTGGTTGGCTATTCTTTAATTTTTCATCTTTGCCTATTTTTCAAGTACTGTTGCCATAACCCTTTTATGCTAATACTGTCAGAATTGTACCAATGTTCTGGCCCTCGAACAGAATTGCTACCATAACCTTTTTGCTTCAGGAATTTTTGCGCTAGATAACTCATTGAATAAGCCTGTCCATTCCAAATAATCGATTTCCCTGATAGAATAACATCAAACCCATCTATTTTATTGCCGCGATAGTCGTACAAATAAAGCGTTTGACCTTCTTGAAGGAGGCCAGCTTGTATAAGCAACGAAAGGTCTGTCTTTTTTTGTTTTCTCTGGCCTTGATTTTGAGTAGGCTGATTTAGGGGGTTAATCTTTTCAGGTAGTTTATCAATTTGGAAAAGTCGTCGAAGTGTAAGGTTTGGTGTTTCCACAAATGGAATGGCTTTGCTCTGCAAATAACCGAATACTTCATCATCAATTTCTATCTGTTTCATGGTCTCCATCCTTGAATAATTAAGTTCAAGGATAAGATAACTCTTATTCTTATAAATGTCAATAAGAATATTTAAGAATTGCGCCTTAATATACGAAATATTGCCCCTTCGATTAAAGGCATAATTGGGGCATAATTGGGGTCAGGCTTCGGTAATTAGGTATTGAATGTTAGAAGGGACTATATGAAGGACAAGATCATCCAGGGTTTCTTGGAC
>WOUX01000139.1 GCA_009773075.1 bacterium
GGAAGTGCTTGACTTTTACAATTTACCACTATCAAGGCGAGGCCGTCCTTTGTCATATATTCTCTTGTGTGTGATAACACGGCATTTATTCCGTCAATATAATCCTTTTTTGCTTTTTCTGATTGACCATTTTTTGCTGGGCCTATTTCTCTTGTTTCGTTATTCTGTAATTTTAAAAGTTCATAGGCATATTTATGTTGTTCGTGATAGTCAATCAAGCCAATATAGGGCGGCGAAGTAAAAACCATATCAATACTTTTCGGCAACTCTACATTTCTAGAGTCGGCATGATTTATAGTGACTTTTGCACTTGTTCTAATTTTAGAAAATTCTTTTATCCTATCGAATGTGTCTATGGTATATCGCGATAAAAATTTATATGCCTCATCAACTGGAGTACAAACTCTACCGTGTTTGAAGCACTGGTACGGTTTAGTTTGAGGCACCTTTGGAAAATCTAAATCATAATGCGTAACAAGTCGTGCAGAGCGAGCTGAACGAGAAAGTACAATTTTTAATAAATCTTGATAAGTATAATCTTTTATCAATCTTAAAAAGCATAAAAGCTCTTTTTGTGTATTTGGAGCGAACCAAGTATTTATATAATCGTTTTTTGTAGTAAAAAATTTGTTGACTTTTTCGTTGTTAGAAAATTTACTTTTATAATCATACAACCTTTTTATTATGTCCTTGATTTCTTTTTCTAAAATTTGAATATTATACTCTGCTGTTTTAACTTTTGAAAGCAGTGTGTTAAAAACAGAAATGTCCGTACCTATTGAATCGATACCTAAAGCATTTGCCTCAACTAAGGTTGTGCCGGAACCACAAAATGGATCATAAACTAATTTAGGTTGATATTTTCTCAAAAATATTTCTACAAGTTGTGGAATAAATTTGCCTATATATGGATGCAAACGATGAACATGCTTTGTCCTTTCCATTTCTGGCAAATCTCGTTCTCGCCAATTCAAATTTAAATTCTCGAGTTTTGTATCCAAATTGACACTAGCAAAATTAACTAATGGCATTTGATTATATTGTTTAGAAATTTTTTGAGCTAATGTGTTATCGTACATAGTTTTATTTTATTAAATCCTCAATTGAAACGCCGAGCGTTTTGGCTATTTTTTAAGCGCCTCAATTGTCGGGTTTTGTTGTTTGCCCGCTTCTAGACTATTTTCTCTTTTCCTCTTTTTGCCCCGCCACCCGAAAAAATCGCTGGGGGTTTTCAGCAGGCGAGGAACACAACTTCCCACAAAATTCGTTAAGTTTCGTATGGTCGGGACAGGGGGATTTGAACCCCCGACCCCTGCGTCCCGAACGCAGTGCTCTACCGGGCTGAGCCATGTCCCGTCCTTGTTATTTCAGTATAAACAAGTTAATTTAGAAACCATAATTCTATACATCTTATCATAATCCTGAAAACATTTGTCAAGATTTTATCCCCCTTTTTATTAATCTGGCAGCAAAGAAGCCGTCCATGTTGTGAAGGTGAGGATAGGACTTAAAGAACCCCCGATTGTCAACCAGAGAACTACAACCGGCTGGAAGGACATCTGAAATACTGTCTAAAACAAACTCTGGGTTACCTGCCAGAAAATCATCAATAACCTCTTCGTTCTCTTCAGGGGTAACAGTGCAGGTGCTGTAAACCATCACGCCATCTTCCTTGAGATAGTCTGCCAGATTATTCAAAATGCTTAATTGAAGCCTTTTAAGAGGGACAATACCCTCTTCGCTTCTCTTCCATTTGCTGTCAGGGTTTCTTCTAAGCACTCCCATACCAGAGCATGGAGCATCAACCAGGATTCTGTTAAATTTCCCTGAAAACCCCAATGGGAACGAGGCATCCTGGTTAAAGACCTTTACATTGGTAATCCCCAACCTCTTACAGTTTTCCTCAATAAGGGTAAGCCTCGAAGAATTGATATCAAGGGCAAATATCTCACCTCCGTTTTCCATGAGTTGGGCTATATGGGCGGTCTTACCACCCGGTGCAGAGCAGGCATCGAGCACCCTCTCTCCTGGTTTGGGGGCTATGATATGAGCCATCAACTGGGATGCCTCATCCTGTACCTGGAACCAACCCCTGTCAAAGGGAGGAAGTGCTGTAATGTCAGAAGCGCCTCTAATCTGTATCCCCTCAGGGGAGCATTGGGTAAGGGAGATTTCGTTTACATCCTTCTTTAAACTATTGAACAGTTCCTGCCTTGATACCTTTAATGTGTTGGTTCTGATAGTAACGGGCGGGGTCTCATTGTTACTCTGGCAGAAATTGATAGTAGCTTCTATCCCATAATACTTTAACCATCTCTTCACCATCCAAAGGGGATGGGAGTATACCACAGATATGTGGAATCCGGGATCTCTTTCAATATCTGGATACTCTACCTTATCCCATTCCCTCTCAACTGCCCGGAGATTGGCATTTACAAATCCTGTTTTACCCTTACCTCCGTAGATCTCTGCCAGTTTAACCGATTCATTCACGGCAGCAAAAGGGGGCACTTTGGTTAAAAAAAGGAGCTGATAAACTCCAAGCCTCATTATATTTAATATCCAGGGATCAAGCTTTTTGGCAGTAATCTTTGAGAAGCGACTTATAACCCAATCAATCCTTCCTCGCCATCGAAGGCTACCATACACCAGTTCTGTGATGAAGGCTCTGTCCAGAGGGGTAAGGAAATCGCTCTTTCTAAGGGCAGTATTCAACGAGATATCTGCGTATGCCCCCTGGGTTTCTACCTTCTCCAATATCTCCAATGCTATCTGCCGGGCTGATTTTATCTTTTTCAAAGCTTTCTATTTATTTATCTTAAAAATAACCTCATTGCCTTTTTAACCTCACCCATGTCCACCTGAGTGTTGAAACAGGGACCGTAAGGACGTTTATTGAGTATTCCGTAGACCGGGATAGGATAACTGTCCTGAATACCACTGGTAAGATCTCTCTCGCAGGCAGTTGCAATAATTAATTCTGGCTTGTTTTCTACTACAATCCTTCTGGCAATGGTTCCTCCTGTGGCTATAGAGAGTTTTACATCGTTCTCATCGGCTAATTCCACTAACTCCTTGATTTCACACCTTCCACACCTTTCACAGTTTCTTACATCTCCTGTAATCCTTACCTTACAGTCGTTGTTCTGAAGACAATGGGGCATCAACAGCAGCAACCTTTCCGGTTTTACCTTAAAGGGCAGGGAAAGAACAAGTTGATTATTTATTTCAACAAAGGACTGCTGGACTCTTTCCTTTGATATCCCTAAAAGTCTGCCCAGAAGTACCATTAATGGAAATACTATGTGTACCACAGCCCCCCTTAATTTATGAGAAAGAAATATTTCTCTTTCCAAGACCACAGTAGAGATTAAGAGCGCTATACCGGCCATTATTACCAGGATGATACCCGCCAGAATCCCTCCATAAATCAAAGGCAAACCGTGGTAGATATTGGTCAGCCCTATATACGGCACCCACCAGAGAAGGAAGGCTGCGGCAAGTAAAATCAGGCAGGAAAATGCCAATAGAGCTATAAACATCGGTTTTTGAGATTTACCCGGCTTCTTTTTAATGTCCTGTGATGAATTCGAATCCATTTTTACCTTAGTGTAGTCCCCACATTGATTTTATGTTTGTGCCCTCTGAGAAAATCGGCTACCCCCATTTTTTTGTGCCCCTGCAACTGGATTTCCTTTATTAAAAGAAACCCTTTGCTTGTAGAGACCTTTATCCCTTCTTTCTCTATCTCTGTAATGGTCCCTGGGACGATGCCTTTTGAATCTCCTTCGATGGCAATAACTTTGAGAACCTTGACTATCTTCCCCTGAAGATGGGTAAAGGCACCAGGCCAGGGTGTCAGGGCTCTTATTAGGTTTGAGATTTCCTTAACCCCTTTCCCCCAGTCTATCAATCCGTCTCCCTTTTTTAACATGGGAGCCATGGTTGCTTTGGAGTGATCCTGGGGAACAGGTGTTATATTGCCTTCTTCTAACCTGTGGAGGGTTTCTATCAGCAATTCAGCCCCTGTCTTTGCCAACTTATCATGGAGGTTTTCGGCAGTATCCTCCTCTTCTACCCCCACTTCTTGCTGAAGCAGGATCTCTCCTGTATCCAGCCCCTCATCCATAAGCATAGTGGTTACACCTGTCACCTTTTCCCCGTTGATAATAACCCAATTAATGGGAGCGGCCCCTCTATATCTGGGAAGGAGAGATGCATGCAAATTAATACAACCCAATCGAGGGATTTTAAGGATTTCTTTTGGTAAAATCCGACCAAAGGCTACC
>WOUX01000140.1:0-7106 GCA_009773075.1 bacterium
CGAATCGCAAGTGGGGAAACCGAATTTGCCCTTGGATATACAGAACCTCAGGCAGGATCAGATCTTTCTGCATTAAATCTTCGGGCTGAGGATAAAGGTGATTACTTTCTGTTAAATGGAAACAAGTTGTTCAACACCAGTTGTCATATCGCAGACTGCCACTGGCTGGCTTGTAGAACTGACTTTGATGTAGCAAAACATAAAGGTGTTTCGATGATGATAGTGGATTTGAAGAGTCCCGGTATTACCATAAGTCCTATGATTACCATGGCTGGTTGGCAGACCAACGAGGTTGTCTACGAAGATGTTCGTGTCCCTAAGGAAAACCTGGTGGGTGAAAAGAACAAAGGGTTCTATTACCTGATGGCGGCTCTGGATTTTGAGAGGATGTTTCCTCTTGGAAGGTACCGTCGTGTCTTCGATGAATTGGTCGAATATACAAAAGAAACAATAGTAGACGGAAAAACTCTGTCCAAAGACCCATTGATACGTCAAAAGCTGGCACAGCTTTCCACCGAAATTGAGGTTACGCGACTTCTTTACTATCAACTCGCCCATATCCTGGATAAGGGAGGCATCCCCAACTATCAGTCGTCAATGGAAAAGACCTTCGCCACAGAGTGTGCCCAACGAATTGTCAATCTAGGAATGGATATTTTGGGTCTCTATGGTCAAATTAAGGAGGGTTCCAAATGGGCTCAATTGAAAGGGAAGGTGGAAAAATTCTATCGAACCAGTATTGTGGAGACAATTTACGCGGGAACCTCTGAGATACAGAGAAACATTATTGCTCAGAGAGGATTGGGCTTGCCGAGATAACTATCTGAATCTGTGGGTTTTACTCTAAACTGCTGAAGGAGGAAATAAGCATGGATTACGATTTAAATGAAGAACAGGAATTATTGAAAAAAGCGGCCAAAGGCTTTCTATCTAAAGAATGCAAGCCTCTATTCGTGAGAGAGATGGAGGAGGATCCCCAGGGGATTACACCCGAACTCTGGCAAAAGATGGCAGAGCTTGGATGGATGGGATTGATATTCCCTGAAGAATACGGTGGTATTGGTGGAAGTTATCTTGATCTGATGGTGCGAGGCAGGAAATGAAGAGAAAAAGCAGGAGTTACTTGGAGGGATCGCAGAAGGCAAGATATTTGTTACCCTGGCGCTAACTGAGGCAACTGCAGGGTATTCGCCTGAAAGGATAGCAGTGAAGGCAGAAAAAGACGCCGATGCTTTTGTAATTAGTGGAACAAAACTCTTTGTCCCGGACGCCCATCTTGCCAATTATATCATCTGTGTTGCAAGGACAAAAGAAGGAGAAAACAAAGAAGACGGAATTACCCTTTTTCTAGTAGATGCAAAAAGCCAGGGGGTAGTGATTACTCCTCTCAAAACATTTGCCGGAGATAAACTGAATGAAGTCGTCTTCAACAACGTGAAGGTTCCTAAGGGAAATATCCTGGGTGAGCTGGACAAGGGTTGGCCAATTGTGAAAAAGGTCCTTCAAAAGGCAGCAATCGCCAAGTGTGCGGAGATGGTTGGAGGAGGTCAACGGGCACTGGAGCTGGCAATAGAGCAGGTTACTGAGAGGGAGCAGTTCGGTGTAAAGGTAGGAAGCTTTCAGGCGATTCAGCACCATTGTGCAAATATAGTGACCTATCTCGATACATCCAGATTAATGACACATCAGGCAGCGTGGAGAATAAGCGAAGGCTTACCTTGTGAAAGGGAGATTGCCATGACCAAGGCATGGGTGACCGATTCCTGTCGCAGCCTTGTTGCACTTGCGCATCAGGCTGTCGGAGGCACAGGCTTTATGGAAGAACACGATCTTCAACTCTATTTTAGAAGGACAAAGGCGGCAGGGGTGTATTTCGGAAACGCCGATTTTCATCGTGAGGCATTGGCTGATGTGATGGGACTGTAACTGCAATTCAGATACTGGACTTCAGACGTTAGACACCAGACTTTTCTGTAACCGTTCACGGTTCTCAGTTTACAATTCACGGTTTGTATTCAGTGAATTATATAAAGCTTGAAGCATTTTTGCCAACTGTTAACTGCAAACCGTAAACTGTGAACGGATACCCTTTATCTTTGTGTAATCTCTGACCACTTTCTTCCCTTCAGTCTAATGTCTGAAGTCTATGATCTAATGTCTAAATCACAGTTATGCTTCGTTTATCTTCCGGGCCATTTCAATGAGCGCCTCTTCAGGAGCGACCTTGAAAAAATCCCGTACCCCCATGAACATGGCATCGATGGGGTCTCCTTCTCCGGTGGATGGCTGTAAAATGATGTGGGAATGGGCAACCTGCTGCCCACGGATAAAAACGGTAACAAACTGGGGATCAAATGCCTTTTTGATCTTGCGGGCAATCTTCGTTGCGGCTATAAATAGACGGCCTGCCTCTTCATCCTCCAGTTCGTAATAATGGACCACGTGACGCTTCGGAATCACCAGGGAGCGACCCGGTATGATTACACCATCATTTTTTATGACCTGTCCGATATCAACTATTACAAGGGTTGAATCGTCTTCATAGAGTTTTAGATACTTTTCCTTACCATTCACCATTCTGCAGAAAAGGCAGTCATCCTTGTAGTCTGTCATCTCCTTACCTACCCCCAGGTTCTCTTTTTAACATACCTTTATACCCATTACATCGCTTATACAAATCTTCTAACTCTATTTCGTTGTAATGCAGACCGATATCTCTAATAGAATGGGCATCGCTGTTTTCCAGTGTAATAAGATTATACTTTCTGGCTACCTCTCTATCTCAATTCCGTGGATTTTATCACCCTCTTCTTTTAAGAATTCTCTGAAATGACCCCCGAAAAAAGGGTGGGCACAAAACCTGAATACAGCATCATTGGGAAGGTACAACTCCACCACATGCTCTCTATGGAGGGAAATCTCCTGTCCAGGAATGATCACGATCTCATCAGGAAAATGAAGATCTGCTACCTCTTTTAATCTAAAACCATAATCTTTTTTATCATGATCGGTGACAGCGATTCCATCCAGTCCCCGTTTCTTTACCTGTCGGATAATTTTCCTTACCGTGTCTACCATGGGGATAGAGTCCCCAGTTGACTCGAGACAATGGGTATGGAGATCAATCTTTATCTTCAATTGAATAGCCTTCCTCCTGAAAGCAACCCTTAGACCTTGAAAGAGTACCCCTTTTCGCTTCAGCATTAATTTGTGCGGATGATGCAGGCACAAGCCTGAGGCACAAAGGCACATAGGCACAAAGCAGAGAATAACATGACTTTGTGCCTATGCCACTCTGTGCCTTTGTGTCTCAAGCTATCGGCTTCAGCCGATAGTAGTTGACATCCGCTCGGAAGCAATAATTGCAGCTCCGAAGGCACCAACTATCTGGGGCTCATAAGGAACAAGGAGACTGGTTTCTATCCTCTCTTCGATAGCACGCACAACCCCTGCGTTCTTCGCAACCCCCCCTGACATCACCACCTTTTCCCTCAAACCTACCTGCCCTACCATACCCATGATACGCCTGGCAATAGCATGGGCTATGCCTGCTGCAATATCCGCCTTCTTATGACCCCGGGCAAAGAGGGATATAACCTCTGATTCAGCAAAGACGGTACACATGCTGCTTACATCTACCTTCTCCTTAGAGGCAAAGAACAAATCGCCCATCTCAGAAATATCAACCGAGAGAGCTAAAGCCATTACCTCTAAGAACCGACCTGTTCCGGCAGCACATTTGTCGTTCATAACAAAGTTGACCACTCTACTGTTCTCACCAATTCCTATTACCTTACTGTCCTGACCGCCAATATCAATGACTGTATGAACTTCCGGGAAAAGCCTTGCAGCTCCCCTTGCATGGCAAGTTATCTCAGTAACCTCGGCATCTGCCTCTGCAACAGCCCCTCTTCCATAGCCTGTCCCCAATGTATAGCTTATATCACCTTTCTTCAAACCGGCGGATTTAAGGGCATTTTCTATGGACTCCTTAGCCGCACCCTTATAGTAGTGCCCGCTTCGCATAATGTCGTATGACAGGATTTTCCCATCCCCATCCAATATCACCGTCTTGGTACAGAGGGAACCCACATCTACCCCCACCACTACAGCCATTCTCTTACCTTCTTCTTGAATCTATCATCTCGTATAACGCCTGAAGCCTTGTCTCTATCTGAGCATCTGAAATCATAGCTGAATCAATCATGTCCCCTTCAACAATTACCCCGGGAATCCCGTACTTTTTATCCAACACATCTATTACCTCCGGTTGAGCAAGGTTCATTACCCTGCATGTCTTGGAGGAGAACATGATCAATCCGTCAAGGGAGTAGTCATCAATCAGCTTGCCTATCAAGTCTACAGTTCCCTTAGGGGAGAAGGTATAGACCAGGTGACTTTCCATCCCATAGTATAGATCTGCCCAGGTCTCAACCGGATGTTCAGGGTCAATCAGCTCCGGATGGGGGAAAAACTCCCATGGGTATCTTCCACAGAGGACAACGGCGCCATGAGGGATAAATTTGCGCATAAATTTGCCTAAAAATGCCCAGGGAAGCCAACCATCCCAGTATAGCCGGTATTTCTCTCCATCCGGGGCTATTGCAGGGATACCCTTTTCTCTCCTTTCCTGTAATTCTTTTAAGAGTTTCTCATAATAGGTGACACCCGCAGGATTTCCCATCAAATAGAAAACAGGCGCAATACTCACACCATAGTCCCAGAGTGTCCAACGAGAGGGTTTGTCCTTAAAAAATTCCCAGCACTGATTTCTGAGTGTAGCTACTTTTTTGAGTACACTTAATATCTCACTCATTCGATCATAATCGAAGGGCTTTCCGCATACCTCTTCAAAGGTCGGTATAACAACCTCTTTAAATTGCCTGTAAACAAATTCTCTAATTCTGGGCATGTCTTCCATATCTACAACAGCCGGAAGATCAATAGGCAAAACTCGAACCCCAAATCTTCGATGAAGCCCTTCAGCATAATGGGACATTTCAGGACAGAGGCGACCTGCCACCATCAAATCAGGCATGGGAAGTATTGCCTGTGGATTTATGGGTATCCCTCTGGCTACCGCTTCGCCCATCCCCATGTGAAGCCGATGATATGAGCATGTTTCAGGAAGGTCTCCTGCCATCTCTGCCACCTTTAAGACCTCTTCACCTGCCCCTATGCCGCCACAGTATGCGGCATAACCGGCCATAAAGTGGCATTTCATACCCATCGCATAGGCGAATATGAATGAGGGACCCGATGCCCATGCCACCAACTCTCCTCTTTCCTTGGCCGTTCTCAGGTCAGCCCAGTGTTTATCTACCAACGGCCTGATCTCATTCGTCGTTTGAAGCCGATTTACCTTATACTTTGGGTCCATCATACACCTCCTATTGTCTCTGCAAATGACTGCAACCTGGTCTTTACGCCTTCCAGAGAGATAATCTCGTGTTCCATCTCTATCATCACCTCAGGCACCCCCTTTTCGGCCATCTTGCTCCTGAAATCAGGATAATAACAGGTGTGAGGAGGACAGTACTTTACTCGAACACTGATAATGCCTTTAGCATCATTATCCCTCATCTTCTTTATGGCCTCATCACCCCAATGGATATCCCAAACCCCCTTGGTAGGACAGAGAGGGGTTTTGGTAAGATAACGATCGGCAAGGGCATTCAATGGATTCCCATTAAGATTGACTGGATTCGCAAAGTATCTTGAACCGATATAGAGATCATCATCAGGGACAATCATCCCCAGATCCTCTATCAGGTCAAGGATGTCAAATTGAAGGGTCTGACAGAGGCAGCCGACAGGGATAACCTTAATCCTTTCTTTTTGGGCTTTGACACTCTTTTCTTCCATCCCTTTAACAAGCTCCGTCAGCAATTCATTGTGGTCTTCTTTGGGCATCAACATGCTCGACCATACAATCTGCATGACCTCTTTTGCCTTTAATATCCCCGGTTTTGCCCGTCGTATTTCATAGACCCTTTCCATAAGGCTGCGGTTCTTATTGTATATCTCAATACTCTTCTTGAGACTATCATCGCTTATCTTTTCGCCGGTGAAGTCTTCTAACGATGTCTTAAAAGATTCCAATTCTTTTAGTGCAAAATCCCTTACGGCATCGCCGGGATAGATGGCAGGAAGGTATAAAACCTTTTGGTAGGCAGGCTTAAAATGCCTCTCCATAATAAACGGAAACTCTCCGGCTTGCAGGCATTGCCTTATATGAAAGACAAACCCGTCCATAAAACTAAGTTTTCCTCTCACTGCGTCGTCAACAAAGCTTCTTGTAATACCACAGTCATACGGTGGGACATGAGCATGCCCCCACGTTACCGGTTCGTTACCTCTCCATATTACTACCGGAATCAGATCGGCTGCATGGACTATCTCTTCCGGAACGTGCATCGGGAAGCATCCAATAATCTTTTTGTTCTTACGCTCTTTAAGTCCGGCAACATAGGCGTAAGGATCTGATGTGACCTCTGCAATCTTACTCAATACCCTACAAAGAACAGGCTAATAGCCTGTAGCCTATAGGCTAATAGGCTAGAAAAATTTGTGCCTTTGGTGCTCTGTGTCTCTGTGCCTACCTGAGTAGTCACTAGCTTTGTTTATCTTATAGTCAATTCAGGAAATAAGCTTCTCGCATTCACCAGTCTTTGAACATAGGGAGCTCCCTGAGCAAAGACCCATGTCCTTGCATCCCTGAACATACGCTCTACAGGGTGGCGTTTTGTACAGCCAAAACCCCCATGAACCTCCACTGCCAGGTTAGTAGCCTTCAGGAGTAATTGGGATGCAAATGCCTTGGCAGATGCGGTCTCGGCGCTGTGTTTTACTTTCTTGTCAGCGAGTATTGCGGCCTTGTAGACGAGGAGTCGGGCCGCTTCAATCTCAGTAGCAATATCACCCAGGGAGAAGCTGACCAGTTGATACTCACCTATAGGGTGACCGAAGGCATGCCTGCTCTTAGCATATTTAACAGCCTCTTCAAGGGCTGCTCTTGTCAGTCCAACAAAACCGGCAGCCAGGGTAGTTCTGGTCTCATCAAGGGTGGATAGGGCATACTTTAGCCCTTTCCCTTCTTCGCCAAC
>WOUX01000140.1:7209-12255 GCA_009773075.1 bacterium
TGTCCTCTGCATCCCATAGTCGGAACCTTTTCTATAACTGAATAACCATGTGTCCCCTTTTCTATCACGAATGCACTGATACCCCTTGCCCCCTTGGAAGGATCGGTCTTTGCCATAACCACTCCCCAATCTGCAGCATGGGCAAAGCTCATATACCTCTTTCTTCCATTGAGAACATACTTGCCATTTTTCATCTCGGCAACGGTTTCAAGGGCACTGGCATCGGAGCCCACACTGGGCTCGGTAAGACCAAAGGCACCAAAGGCCTCCCCCCTGGCTACAGGTGCCACATACTTTTTCTTCTGTTCTTCGTTGCCGCCGGCCAGAATAGTCGTTGGTGCCAGGCCCGGTGCCTCCATAAGCATTCCAGCCATGGCAGACTGAGAGGCATATGTGATCTCCTCAGCAGCTATGCATATGTCCAATATAGGCCATGCAGTGCCATCGTACTCCTCTGGTATATACATTGCCATATATCTATGGGGGGGCTGCCCCATCTTTTTTATCAGCTCCCAGGGCATTTCGTCCTTTTCATCAATCTCCGCAGCTATGGGGGCAACCTCTCTCTTGCCAAATTCCCCTGCCTGTCGTTTAATCTCTTCCTGTTCCGTTGTCAGATCGAAACAAATAGACATTGTTTTCCTCCTTTCAGTGACCTCATCGACCCTATCTCCTCCTGGCATCGATGGTCTCCAGCAAGGCTTCAATTCTCGTTCTTATCTGATCTTCCGAAACCATAGTAGAGTCGATCATATCCCCATCAATGACAATCCCGGGTATGCCGTATTTTTTTTCTATATTTGCTATTGGATGAGAAGAAAAGCATTCCGTCGATGGAATAGGTCTGTATCAGGTCCTCAATGTGCTCCTGCCCTCCCCACGGACCATCATGATAGGACAAGGTATTAGGACTTGTGTAGATCAATCTGATCCACTCATGTATGATATCATCAGCCTCTGTGTTTATATCTTCAGGATGAGGGAAGAATTCCCATGGATACCTTCCTGCGATGGGGATTGCCCCGTAAGGTATCATCATACGGATGAATTTTCCAAGGAATGACCAGGGAAGCCACCCATCCCAGTACAAGCGGTACTTCTCGCCGTCTGGATGAACAGCAGGGATATTCTTTTCTGTCCTCTCTTCGAGTTGTTTCAACAGATTATTGTAATATTCCAGGCTTTCAGGTTTCCCCATGGCATAAAATACAGGGGCTATGCTGACACCGTAATCCCAAAGTGTCCAGGGGCTCGGCTTTAACTTAAAGAACTCCCAGCATTTGTTACGAATGATACATGTCTCTTTCCAGGGTCTCAGGATACTCCTCATGTTTTCCTCATCAAACTTGCTGCCGCTCACTTCTTCTATGGCCGGTATGAGGGTTTCTTTCACCTGATCCGTTAAAAACTTCTCCAGTCGGGGCAGATCCTCCCTGGAGCGGGCCGACGGTATCTCTATCGTTACCGCTTTTATGCCAAATCTCCGGTGGATTGCTTCCATATAATGAGACATCTCAGTGCAGAATCGTCCGCCGATCAATAAATCGGGCATAGGGAGGAGAACCTGCGGATTACTTACCGGCCAATCGTTCATTATCATTGCCGCCATACCGGTGTGAAGGCGATGGTATGAACATGTATCCCGAAGCTCCCCGTATCTCTCGGCTGCTTCCAGGACTTCGTCCGCCATCCCTCTCCCGCCGCAATAGGCTGCATACCCAGCCATAAAATGGGATGCTATATTGGGAGTAGCATATGCATACACAAACATAGGGCCGGCACACCAGGCTATCTTCATGCCCTTTTCCTTTGCCTCCCTGAGCTCTCTCCAATGTCTATCAACAAGGGGACCTACCCCTGATGTGTCAAGTTTGTTTATCTTGTACTGTGTATTCATTCTAACGACCTCCTATCATTTCTCTGAACGATTGTAATCTGGTTTTTATACTCTCCAGGGAGATAACCTCATGCTCTACCTCTATGAGAACTTCTGGTATGCCGGCATTCGCCAATTCCACCTTTATGTCCGGATAATAGCATAGATGCGGCGGACAGTATTTGGTCAACAATGTTATGATACCATCTGCATTGAGTTTTTTTACTTTACCAATCAATTCCTTCCCCCAATTTACCTCAACCTCTCCTCTGGCTGGGTCTACCGGAGTCTTAATAAAGTGGCGTTCCATTAATGCCCCTATGGGGTCATCCGTTATCTCTGCATCGTTAGCAAAGTATCTGTATCCAACATATATGTCATCATCTACAACGAGCATTCCTAAGTCTTCTATCATGTCCAGAAGCTCAAGCTGGGGATGGATACAGAGACATCCTGAAAGGAAGACCTTCTTTCCTTTTGCCGTCTTGTATCCATTCTTCTCCATCTCTGAGAGGAGGCTTTCGAGTAATTTGTTGTGTTCCTCTTTTGGCATCAACATGCTTGACCATACTATTCGGAGGACATCTCTGCCCCGCAAGATTCCCGGATTTTCCTTCCTTAGATCATAAAGCTTCCTCAGCAATGAACGATTTTTGTTATAGAGTTTAATGCTCTCGTTTAACTTTTCATCCGTTATCTTTTCCCCTCCAAATTCCTCAAGCCTCTTTCTGAGTCTCTTGAATTCGTCTCTAGTGAAATCCTTTGAGGCTTTATCTCCATGGTATATTGGCGGAAGATAAAGATACTCTTCAAAGGCCGGGGGACGATTATTTTCAACAATAAAAGGAACCTCCTGTGATTGCAGGCATTGCCTTAAAAAGACCATGCCGTCCATAAACTTCAATTTTCCTTTGACAGCATCATCTACCACACTTTTGTTTATCGCGCAGTTATAGGGTGGCACATGGGCGTATCCCCATGTTATGGCCTCGTTACTTCTCCACATCACCACAGGAAGCATACCGGCGGCATGTATTATCTCCTCAGGTATCCACATGGGGAAGATACCAATAACCTTCTTTTTAGTATTCTCCTTCCATTTTGCAATACTAGTGTAAGGGTCTGACGGATATTCAACAAACTGCTTCATTATTTCTTCCATAGAAATTTACCTCCTCACCTTTTTAATAGGGGAACTCATCCCTTCTCTTTTTTCAGGTTAGTTTAATTATGAAAAATTTCCTTTGAACAACCGTTTGCAGGATTTTTGGGGCAGGGGAAAGGAGAATTTTCCAGTGTGGACTAACTAGACCACAAAGATTCTCCCCAGATGTCTCCTCATTAATCTGCCTACCTGAAATAGATGTTCCTCCACAGCTTTCCTGGCAGCTTCTGCATCTCTTTCAGAAAAAGCCTTCAGGATATTTTTATGGGCAAATATACTTGAATCTATCATCCCAGGGCTTGTACAACCAAGATACCAGTACCTCCCCAATGGCCCGGTCCTCTGATTCAATAATCTTATTAGAAGAGACTTATTACACGCTGAAATATAAATATTATGAAATTCATTGTTTAACTTTAGCCACCTCTCATAGTCACTCTGGCACTCCCCGTCCTCTAAAATGAGCTCTATTCCCCTTATCCTATCTATATCTGCCTCTGAGAGGTTATCCACGGACAAATAGGCTGCTAGACCTTCAAGTACACCGGCAATAAAATACATTTCTTCTATCTCTTCAGGAGACGATTTTAATACTGCAGCCCCTTTATTGGGGATTATCTTCACAAGCCCCTCAGTCTCCAGCCGCTTTATTGCCTCCCTCAAAGGTGTACGGCTTACGTTGAGCCTTTCCGCCAGTGATGCCTCTACCAGCCTCTCGCCAGGCTGAAAGTAACCGGAATATACAGCCTTTCTTAGGAATTTATAGACAGATTTCTCTATGGAATCGCCCTTTTTCACTAACAGCTTAAACTCAAAGGGGTTACTACTCAAGAATTGACCTCCAGAGAATAATACAATCCAGAATACAATATGATTTATCGTACTTTATAACAAACAGTGATAGTTGGTCAAGATTTTTTTATGAATAAGATTTACCATTAACTCTTAACCTCAAGAGCGTGTCAAGATATGATGTCTTTCAAAAAACTAGTTCCATTCTCAAGGGAATTTACACCGAACACCGAGGCTATGGTCTGTCCTACATCGGCAAAGGTACGTCTGACACCTAAACATCTTCCTTTAGGACAGGATGGGTTAAACACCAGCAGAGGAACGTACTCCCTGGAATGATCTGTACCCGGGGTTGTGGGATCGCATCCATGATCAGCAGTAATAATCAGCAGATCACCATCGGCTAGCAAGCCTAAAATCTCAGGAAGGCTGTTGTCAAACTCTTTCAGTCCGTTGGCATATCCTTTAACATCTTTTCTATGCCCCCATATCATATCGAAGTCGATCAGGTTTGTAAAGATCAGCCCCTTATTCGTATATTTTATCGCTTCAATGGTCTTGATTATCCCATCAAGGTTGTTTTCGGTAGGGATTGTTAGACTCAATCCTCTGCCTGCAAATATGTCACTGATTTTGCCTACACCTATTACTGACAATCCAGCCTCTTTTAGGACGTCTAAAATAGTATCCCTGGGAGGAGGAATTGAGTAATCTTTTCTTGCCCTTGTTCTTTTAAAACTACCAGGTTTGCCAATAAAGGGACGGGCTATCACCCTTAATACACTATAGGGATTCAGTATCTCTCTGGTTACCTGACAGATCTCATAGAGCCTACTTAGAGGTATTATGTCCTCATGGGTAGCAATCTGAAACACACTATCCGCTGAAGTATATATTATAGGTTTTCCTGTGTTTAAGTGCTCCTCTCCCAGGTCTTTAATGATCTCTGTGCCTGAGGCTGGAAAATTTCCAATGACATCCAGCCCTGTTGCCTCCTTAAACTTTTCTATAATCCCCTGGGGGAACCCATTGGGGAATACTGGGAAAGGAGTATCCAGAATCACACCGGCTAGCTCCCAGTGACCTGTAGTGGAGTCCTTCCCCTTCGACATCTCTGACATCTTTCCATAAAATGCCGTGGGTACTATGTTTTTTCTTAATCCCTTTATATCCTCTATCAATCCCAATCCCATAGACTCTAAATTTGGGAGAT
>WOUX01000141.1 GCA_009773075.1 bacterium
AATCGACTGATGCCCTAAGCAGACGCCCAGTATTGGTATCTTGCCGGCAAAGTGTCTAATTACAGCTAACGAGATACCAGCCTCCCTGGGTCTACCAGGCCCAGGTGAAATCGTGAGTCCCTGGGGTTTCAGATTGTCAATATCTTCTAAACTTATCTTATCGTTTCTAAATACCCTGACTTCCTCACCCAGTTCTGCAAGGTACTGAACCAGGTTATAAGTAAAAGAATCGTAATTATCAATCATCAAAAGCATCTTTTATCCCAATCCATCTTTAGCCATCTCAAGGGCTTTCATCATAGCCTTAGCCTTATTTACTGTTTCAGACCACTCTTTATCCGGTTCTGAATCAGCAACAATACCGGCACCTACCTGAATATATATAGTGTGATCCTTTATTATCACTGTCCTAATTGTAATGCAAAAATCCATATTGGCGGAAAAGCTAAAGTATCCCACAGCACCGGCATAAGGGCCTCTCCTGGTAGGTTCTAAATCCTCTATTATCTCCATTGCCCTCACTTTAGGAGCCCCAGAAACCGTTCCTGCCGGGAAACATGCCTTAAGAACGTCAAAGCTATCCTTATCGTCATCAAGAACCCCCTGGACATTGGAGACTATATGCATCACATGGGAGTATTTTTCTATTACCATAAGTTCGTTGACATTGACGGTAGCTGTTTTTGCTACTCTACCCACATCATTTCGACCAAGGTCCACCAGCATTATATGTTCTGCAATCTCCTTAGGATCTTGAAGCAAATCCTTCTCCAATTCCTGGTCCTCTTCAGGGCTTCTGCCCCTGGGGCGTGTTCCAGCAATAGGTCTAAGGGCGATACGATTGTCTTCAACCCTAACCATAACCTCCGGGGATGATCCTACTACCATCAAGTCATCGAACTTCAAATAGAACATATACGGTGAGGGATTTATAATCCTTAAACTCCGATAAATGTTCATGGGGTCTATATCAGCCTGTGTTTGGAATCGCTGCGAAAGGACAACCTGTATAATATCCCCTGCCACGATATGCTCTTTTGCCGTTACTACTTTATTTTCAAACTCCTCTTTTGAAAGATTCGATGTAATATTTAGACCTGGTTGATTAGTGATCGGTATTGATTTTCTCATCAGGGGCTCTTTTAATCTCGAGACTATGGAATCTATTTTTCTTGTAGCCTCTCTGTACAAGCTCTCCAGGGAACTCCTCTCGTTTAAGTAAACATTGGACACAACTTTTATGGTTTGTTTCAGGTTGTCAAATATCAGGATGGTGTCTGTAATCACAAAAAAGCTGTCGTATATGTTGAGATCATCGGTGGTATTGTCAGGTAATTCTTCAAAGAACCTCACCATGTCATAACTCAAATAGCCCACCGCTCCGCCAAAAAACCTTGGGAGTCCATCCATCTTTACAGGTTTATACTCCCTCATTAAATCCCTTAATTTATCGAGGGGGGATCTCACGTTTTTCCACTCTTCTGTCTTTTGACCTCTGATAATCTCTACCGTATTCCCTTTGCTTCTGAAGATTATAGAGGGATTGAAACCAAGGAAGCTGTATCTGGCCCATTTTTCACCCCCCTCCACGCTTTCCAGCAGGAATGAATGCTTGCCGCTGTTTATCTTCTGAAATGCAGAGACCGGGGTTTCCATATCTGCCAAGATATCTCTGTATACGGGGATAAGGTTACCTTCTTTTGCTTTCTTGGAAAACTCTTCAAAAGACGGGAAGTACATCTATATTTCCGTTCCTTTCAGGTAAAGGGGGTCAGCCCTTGACGGGCTGCCCCCTGCTCATTAGTTCACACTGAAAAATTTCCTTTTCCAGGATAAACTTATTAAATCTTTGGTAGCTTCTCCAATGCCTCTCTTATCATCTCCTCAGGATACTCAAAATCTTCAAGTTGGCCTGCAAGATAGGCATCGTAAGCCGCCAGGTCAAAGTGCCCATGGCCACTGAAGGCAATAACAATGCACTTTTCCTCCCCTGTTTCTTTACATTTCATTGCCTCATCAATAGCGCCCTTTATAGCATGGGCTGTTTCAGGGGCAGGAATGATTCCTTCGGTTTGGGCAAATTGCATTGCTGCTTCAAAAACGGGATTTTGATGATATGCCCTTGCTTCAATAACCCCTTGATTTACCAAAAGACAGAGAAGAGGGGCATCACCGTGATACCTCAAGCCTCCGGCATGGATGCCTGGCGGAACAAAGGTATGCCCTAAGGTGTACATCATTAATAGCGGTGTCATCTGGGCAGTGTCACCAAAATCATAGCGGTAAGGTCCCTTAGTCAATGTAGGACATGAGGTAGGTTCCACCGCTATTATCCTCGTGTTTTTTCCGGCCAACTTATCTTTGACAAACGGGAAACAGAACCCTGCAAAGTTGCTCCCCCCGCCAACACAACCGATCAGAACATCCGGGGATTCTCCTGCTAATTTCAATTGTTCTTTTACCTCTAGACCGATAATGGTTTGATGTAATAAGACATGGTTTAGCACACTCCCCAGAGCGTATTTGGTGTCTTCGTGGGTAGCCGCATCCTCTATCGCTTCTGAGATGGCTATACCGAGACTACCCAATGTGTTTGGGTCTTTCTCTAAAACACCCCTTCCTGCATTGGTTAAGTTGGTCGGAGAGGGGTGCACCGTTGCCCCCCATGCGTGCATCAAAGACCTCCGGTAAGGTTTTTGCTCATAGCTCACCTTTACCATGTAGACGGTACATTCTATATCAAAGAGTTTACAGGCAAAGGCCAGAGCGCTTCCCCATTGTCCTGCCCCTGTCTCCGTGGCAATCCTTTTCACCCCTTCTTTCTTGTTGTAATATGCCTGAGCAACGGCAGTGTTTGGTTTGTGGCTTCCCGCAGGGCTTACACTCTCGTTTTTATAGTATATCCTGGCAGGGGTTCCCAATGCCTTTTCAAGTCTCTTTGCCCTATGCAAAGGGGTTGGCCTCCACAGTCGGTAAATATCCAGGATTTCATCCGGTATCTCTATCCAGCGCTCCTGACTTACCTCTTGTTCTATAAGTCCCATGGGAAATATTGGGGCCAGATCTTCAGGGCCTATTGGTTGGCCTGTTCCTGGATTTAATGGGGGCATGAGCGGTTTTGGCAGATCTGCCTGTATGTTATACCACTTCTGAGGTAATTCTTTTTCACTCAACAATATCTTAGTTTCTTTCATCTTCTTCTCCTTTTATCTAAAAGAATTTGCTTCTGTAATATCCTTCCACTTATCCCTCAAATCCTGTAATAAAAACTCTACCCCACCCCCTTCCTTAGTTCAGATATGGAGAGTTTTAAAGGCCTCTCTTTAAAGATCAAAAGGACTGTCTGTTACTTCTGCCGAGAGGGGAAAAACAAAAAGCCATGAGCGAAAAGGAAGAGCCCATGGCTTCTGATATAAAAAGGCCGTGGGCTACAGGATTTGCCCACGGTCTTCCATTGATTTTATTTATTGATTATTTATTATCGAATGAGAGGGGTGGACAAATCCCTAGTTATGTAATTGTTCCACCAACACCAATTGCTATCGTAATTATAGGAAATCTCTTTGCCACTCATACTCTTAAAGCCCTTCTAATAAAGTGTACGATTCATTAGCATAATAGATTCCGATTGTCAAGCATTTTCTGATTTATAATTTTTTTCTTGACAAATCAATCGTCAGTATATAAAAAGATAAGAAAGGAGTCGGTTATGTTGTTTTATTTTGCAAATCTTATATTTAAGACATTTTGCTGGCGGTTTTATTTTATCTTTATAAAGTCTGCCCAGCATCCTTGAACTAGATTTGTAAAATAAAACACAACAGATCTCAAGGCCATGGGCAGACTGAAGGCAAAACCCATGGTTTTTTATTTTTACATAGTGCGTTAGTATATATTAAGCCATGGGTAAAAAGCTCATGGCTTTTTTGTTTTTAAAAGGTTATTCGGGAGGGGAAAGATGATAATTGTAATGAAAGCAAAAGCAAAAAAAGAGGAGTTGGAGGAGGTTGTGAAGAAGATAGAAAAATTAGGGTATAAACCCCACATTATTCAGGGGGTAGAAAGGAGTGTCATCGGAGCTGTCGGTGACGAAAGGGGAAAGGCCAAACTGCAATCTCTGGAAGTCCTTTCTGGGGTTGACAAGGTTGTTCCTATCCTTAAGCCTTATAAACTCGCCAGTCGTGACATAAAGCCAGAGGGAACTGTTGTCAGCATTGACGGCAGAGTAGAAATCGGTGGGAATAAGATAGTAGTTATCTCCGCGGCGGTGCCTTTAAGCCCCGGACTTCTCCATACAGTTTTCAAGGCTTAGAAAAAAAAGGGCTGATCTTACTCGCTAAAGCTAGAGAGAAGGTTGGACTCCCAGTTGTAACAGAGATCATAAATCCTAAAGACGTGGATCTGGTTGCAGAATATTCAGATATTATTCAGGTTGGGGCAAGGAATGTCCAAAACTTTGCCCTTCTGAAAAAACTGGGGAAGCATAATAAACCCATATTGCTAAAACGAGGGATGTCTACCACAGTAGAGGAATTCTTGATGTCGGCAGAATACATACTCTCTGAAGGGAACAAAGACGTGATTTTGTGTGAGAGAGGCATAAGGACATTTGAAACCGCTACAAGAAATACCCTGGATTTGAGTTGCATCCCTGTTTTAAAAGAAAGGACCCATCTGCCTATAATTGTCGACCCAAGTCATGCTACAGGGTTTTGGTCATATGTAGCTCCAATGTCGTATGCAGCAATTGCAGCAGGGGCCGATGGCCTGATGATAGAGGTACATCCCAATCCAGAAGATGCTGAAAGCGACGGTATCCAGTCCTTGAAACCCCATAAGTTTGCCGCTTTGATGGAGAATCTAAAAGCCTATATAGCAGCAGCAGGAAGGGTGTGACAATTCCTTGACTTTTATGCCTTTATGATTTACCCTCCTAACAAAAGAATCAGGTATTGATGGACTAGTAAAAAGTCAAAATTGGGATGGCAAAGTAAAAAGCTCCAGATGCAAGGCGCGCAAATCCTGAGGAGTGAGGCGTACTTAGGGGTACGCCGCAACGACGAAGGATGCAGTGCAACGCC
>WOUX01000142.1:0-910 GCA_009773075.1 bacterium
TCTCCCGAGCTTTGTCAAGCTTGCCGGTGCAACAAATCTTGCCGATGCAATCTGTCCTATTCCCCTTGTCTGACCATTGGTGAATGCCCCTGTTATTATCCCCTCCTCTGAAATAGCCATGTTCTTCAAAGACCCGGATGAATAGCCATCCTGACTTATGTTCATAACGGTAAAATCCGATGCAAACTGCGTTGTGCCATCAAATCCATCACCAACTGGAGTTTCACCCGTACCTGTTCCGTAGTTAAACTCTATAGTCTGTGGAGTGGTTACGGAAGCCCCAAAATCGAAACTTATTGCTGTTCCGCTGTTGTCGTCAATAAGCGCACCACCTGTATTGAATGTTAGCGATTGGGTGCCGGCATCAACAAGCAATGAAGAATCAGCAGGGTCCTGATGAACATAATGGACATCCCATGCGTTATTGCCGGTCTTAATAAAATATAATGTTACCTGATGAGCCCCTCCCTGAGAGTCGTATACGGAAATAGTTGTAGAAGAATTATAATTAGCAGGATCGTTATCGACGGTATCCCCATTTCCATCCAATGTAAAAGCAGCAGATGGAGCAGCAGCAGATGCCTTTAGATTTACTGCGATGTCTGAACTGCTTGTTATATTGGCCGGGCTTTGCCTGCTTGTTATCTGCAAATTGCCTATGGTTCCAGTTATATTTCCAGATGCATCGGCGAGGTACCCCTGAAGGACCAAACCATCGGGATTTACAATATTTCCGTCTTTGTTAAGGGAAAACTGGCCGGCTCGAGAGTAATGTCTTGCACCGTCTTCGCTAACAATAAAGAACCCGTTTCCATCAATAGCAAGGTCAAGGGCGCTTGCCGTAGTCTCAAATGATCCCTGTGTAAAGACAGGTGATGTCTCGCTTATAAACACTCCACGACCTACCTGT
>WOUX01000142.1:938-6327 GCA_009773075.1 bacterium
AAAAGCTATCCTGCTTCCCTTAAACCCTACGGTATTCATGTTCGCAATATTGTCTCCGATAACGGAAAGGGATGTACCATTTGCATTCATACCACTTATTGCCGCAAAAAGTGATGTTAACATCTACTGCCTCCTTTCAAATATTTCCGTATAGTTCTTTAATTTCACCAAGGGGGAACTTCTTGCCATTGTCCAATACAAGATAGGTAATGCTATTTTCAAAATTAACGCCTGTAACCTTTCCTGTACTGCCATCCTGTGTTGTAACGTTCCTTCCCATGAGATTTATGGCCATGCTATTGTTAAGTGAGCCTTGATATGTGAGCAGCTCTTCAATCTTTTTATTCATGTTGAATAACTGCTCGAGAGAACTGAACTGTGCAAGTTGTGCTGTAAATTCCGCACCTTCCACAGGGTTAAGTGGATCCTGGTACTTTAGTTGAGAGGTAAAAAGCTTTAGAAAATCATCCTTTCCCAATGTCTTTCCAACAGTTGAAATGTCCATATCCTTCCTCCTTTTCACCCCATTAGAAGAATTTTCTAACGGGATTTAGACAAAAATACTTACTCCTTTCATATCCCAATAAGAAATCGGTAATTGTATTTCTTTCCTTGAGTGTGGTGCTTCTGAATCATCTTCCCCGACATTATCCTCTGCTTCATTTCTTTTATCTTTAAGGGACACTGAAAAACTTCCTACGTTGAGTCCTTCATTATTAAGTGTATTCAGGATATTATGGAGATTATTGACAATCAATTCCTTTCCGATGGTATCTGATACATTTATATGCGCATTGATCATACCTTTGTCCAGGGTTAGCTCGATATGGAGCTTTCCCAGACTCTTGGTTCCAAGGAAAACATCTATCGAGGCATCATCTTTTCTTGTTATAATGAACGCATTCCCGGGAATGTAGATAGATTCCGGCGATTCCTTTATAGGTTGAACAAATTTGACATTGTTAGCGTTAGCGGTGTTGTCAAAATTTGGGAATATGTTTCCCTGTTTTATGCCTATCTCTGCTGTATGTGAGGCAGTGTCCTCCTCTTTACCTGCTGCCGGCTGTTCAAGCGCTGTGAATTTGTCTAATTCAAATAAGACCTCGCTTATAGATGATTTTAATGTCTGAAAATCTTTTATAATAGAAGAATTATTTGGAATATCTGTTTCACTCCTGAGTGTATCCAGGATGTTGTAGAGATTGTTGACAATCGAATCTTTGCCCATGGTCTCCGGCGCTCTTATCTGTGCATTGATAATACCTTTGTCCAGCATTCTCAGGAACGTAGATAGATTCAGGTGATTCTTTTATGGGGTTAGCAAATTTGACATTGTTAGCGTTAGCGGTGTTATCAAAATTTGGGAATATGTTTCCCGGTTTTATGCCTATCTCTGCTGTATGTGAGGCAGTGTCCTCCTCTTTACCTTCTGCCGGCTGTCCTGCTGTCTCAGTCAGAGTGCTGCCCTCCGCTGATATATCCTGATCTCCTGACTGGAATGTTGAAATGGATAAAATAGATGGATTGCCCTGTAATAAGTTTAATATGGCGGCCATCAGGCAATCAAAAGACTCCCTGTCGGATTGCTCCATATACGGTTTGGTACTTTGAACTGCTGGTGGCTTCACACCACCGGTCACTTTAGACTCTATTGGCATTGACATATCCATATTGTAATTACTATCAATAAGTATGCCAAGCACTTTTAATGGTTCATCTTCCAAAGAGTTGGTCGGTGAAAAGGATTCAAGGGGTCAAGGATTCGAGGATTCGAGTGAAATGCTGAAAGATTATAAAGGGAAAAAGGATTCAAGGGGTCAAGGGGGGATTCTCAAGGCATTTTGCAGTGAAAATATTTCATTTGGTAGGAAATTTTTTCTCAAAATTTATCATGCCTTCGGTTACAGATACGACCTTTTTTCTATCCATATATGCCATCACGGCGCCAACCTTTTTGGGCTTCATCTTGAGGATAATTTTTACTGCCATAGGTTGATTAATAGCAGAGAGAGCTGCCGCCGCCTCTTCTGGCGGCATAGATTCATATGATTTAACCAAACGGTCAAGTTTTTCGTTACTAATTTGTTCTACCTTCTTGAGTACATCTTCGAACTGGTCTAAAAGCTTCGTATATTTCTGTATCCTCTCATCAACATCCTTTCTAATGGCATTAAGTCTTTCTTCCTCCTTTTTAAGGGTTCCCTCTTTCTCTTTAATCTCTTTGTGCCTCTTATTTATGAATTTTACCATGTCGCCCTGGGCATGAGCAAAACCAATGAAAAGTGAATAATGTACAGTGAGCAATAAAAAGACAATGAGAAACAAAAAAAATTTCTTATTAACCGTGAACCGTGAACCGTAAACCGTGAACTGTTTTTTCATTTCCTCGATTTCCTTGAAAGAAAGTTAAAATCTATCTCTTTCTGCTCGCCAAGTGATGCCTCCTTTGCTTCCTTGTTAAGAATCTTATCATTGAGGATTTCAAAGAGTCGGGTTTCTTTATATGCCTCCAACATAGCCTCTTGTTTCGCTTGAAGCTCTGAGAGCTGCCTAAGAACAATCTCTCTTTGCTCTTCTATCTGCTTGCCTATATACGAAAAATAGTCGTAAAAAAGCTCTATTTCTCGAATAGTTGAGGATCCATTACCCTGCATGCTGTTAAATTCCACGACAGTATTTTTAAATACGCCTTCGAGAGAATCGAGCCTTGACTTCTCTACACCAAGTTTATCTTTGGTTTTCTTGACCTCAACCTCGATTTGCTCTTTTGTGAACCCCTTTAATTCCAATACCTTTGATACCATCATTTGTCGGGTCATTTCTCAGTTCCCATCTCATCAAATATAAGATACAGTGCATGAAGACTATCCGCGATGTCCCGCCTTTCATTCATGTCCTGTCTAAGGTACATCTTAAGTCTGTCAATCATCCCGAGGGCATAATCCACTTTTGGATTTGACCCCTCTTTGTAAGCGCCGAGATTAATCATATCCTCAAATCTTTTATATATGGCGAGGGTCTCAATAAATTTAGATGAATACTCTCTGTGTCTTGAATCCACTATATCCGGCATCACCCTGCTTATACTCCTTAAGAGATCTATCGAGGGGTAATGATTTTCCATTGCCAGTTCTCTGGACAAAACAATATGTCCATCAAGGACAGCAATCGCAGCATCTGCCACAGGGTCTGTCAGGTCATCTCCGTCTACAAGGACTGTGTATATGCCTGTAATGCTCCCGCTGCCCTCCGATGTGCCAACCCGTTCGAGCAACTTTGGTAAGAGTGCAAAAACGGATGGTGTATATCCTTTAGATGTTGGAGGCTCTCCTACGGCAAGCCCTATCTCACGCTGTGCTTGAGCAACACGGGTAAGGGAATCCATCAGGAGCAGTACATTCTCTCCTCTGTTCCTGAAATACTCTGCAATGGCTGTTGCAGCTAAGGCACCCCTTACCTTTGCGAGGGGCGGCTGGTCTGAGGTTGATACAACAACAATGGATTTTCCCATTCCCTCCTCTCCGAGGTCTTTTTCTATGAATTCCCTAACCTCCCTTCCCCTTTCACCTATCAGTGCAATGACATTCACCGATGCCTCTGTGTATCTTGCCATCATCCCGAGCAGGACGCTCTTACCCACACCAGCTCCGGACATAATACCTATCCTCTGTCCCTTCCCGCATGTAAGAAGCCCATTAATCGCCCTTATGCCAAGGTCTATGGGCTCTGATATCCTGTGTCTTCTCAAAGGATTAGGTGTCGAGGAAAACAGGGAATAGTTAACCCCTCTCAGATGTCCCTTTCCATCTATAGGCTCACCCCTGTCATTAATGACCCTCCCCATCAGGGATGGCGAAACCTTCACAAAGATATTATTGCCAATAGGGATAACCCTGCTTCCTGGTCCTATGCCTGTGAGGTCGCCAACAGCCATAAGCAGTACCTTCTCATCCCCGAAACCCACGACCTCTGCATCTATAGGACAATCAGTCCCTGACAATATCTTACATGATTCACCTATGCTCGTTTTAATACCTGTTGCCTTGATAATGATCCCCGTAATCTCCACCACTCTGCCGTATACTTTTAAGGGTTCTGTTTCCAGAGCTGCTTTTATATAAGGGGATAAATTAATCGCTGCTCTATGAGTCATTGAACAAGCCTGTCCCCCATCTCCTTGATTAAATTTTTCAATTGCTCATCCACATCGGTCGGTACATCTTCCACAGGACCCCTTACCACAGATCCGTAGAGAGAGGCGGTAGTATCTACATCAAAAACAATGTCAGGATGGAGACTGAGGATTTTAGGTTTATGCTTCATAAAAAGATCATAAAGAGAGGGATTTATCTTTATGGTAATCTGTCCTGTCCTTTCCATTCTCGTTATCGCCTCTTTTGTTATCTCCACAATCTCATCAGGATTCATTGTCAACTCTTTTAAGATAATCTTCCTTGCCATGGTGACAGCAAGCTCCACGAATTGAGGCTCAAGCTCCTTTATCAAGGTTTCCCTGAGTGTTGTTAACTCTTTAATTATTGCTTCTACCTTTTCTACTAAAACCATGGCCTTTTGTTCACCCATGGCAAATCCTGACTTCTCTCCTGCTTCAAACCCCTTCTCATATGCCTCCCTCTCTATGTTTTCAGTATTCTGAGCAATAGGCAGGTGTTCCTCCTCTGCCCTTCTGACAATCTTATTCAGTAAAGGCATCTCAAAGGGGATAATGTCCTTATCTTGCATAAACCGATTCTTATGCCACAATGTCTTCATCGCCTCTCCCTGCGAGAATAATCTTGCCTTCTGCCTCTAACTTTCTTGCAATTTTAACTATATCTTGCTGTGCCTTTTCTACTTCAGATACCCTGACCGGCCCCTTCACCTGAATCTCTTCTTTGAGTATCTGCGCTGCTCTTTGAGACATATTCTTGAATATCTTTTCCTTCAATGATTCAGAGGCTGTCTTCAGTGCCAGGGAAAGTTTTTCTGTGTTTACCTCCTTCAGCATCATCTGAATTCCCCTGTCATCCACATTAGCAATATCATCAAATACAAACATGAATTGTCTGATGGAGTCTGCAAGTATCTCGTCTTTCTCTTCAATATCCCCAAGAACTTTATGTTCGGTTGTCCTGTCACAGTGATTCAGTATCTCAGCAATCATTCTTGTGCCACCGAGTTTTTTACCCTTGCCTTTACCGATATCCAGCTGTCCCTTGAGGACCTCATTGAGCTCTTCGAGCGCGCTTTCAGGGATCCTTTCGCTTGTGGCTATCCTCATGGCTACGTCAGCCTTTAACTTCTCAGGAAGGGAAGATAGCACCTCGGCTGCATGTCCCGGTTCAAGCAGAGAGACAATAAGTGAAATGGTCTGGGGATGCTCTGATAA
>WOUX01000339.1:0-648 GCA_009773075.1 bacterium
CGGAAGGGATATTATCCAGAAAACTGTTCGATAATATGTTACTTTTTTGAAGTTACTCAGAAGATGATGGACGATACCCAGACAAAAACCGTTAGATTCTGCCCTCACTGCGGCAATGTTGCACCCCAAACACTACAGTATGTGCATCGGTGCTATGAGGAAGAATGGTCGAATGATGGTGATCCGGTCGGGATGCCAGCCGTGTACTTTGTCGTGTCTTGCGAGACGTGCAATGGGTTTTTGGTTTACGCAGATTGGGGCAACATCCCAAATGAGGACGATTTTTCAAAAGTGGATCTCCTCTGTCCCCAGATTGGTCTCCACCCATCTGTTCCAAAGCGCGTTTCCAATATCTACAGCGAGGCTTCACGAATCAAGCAGAATGCACCAAATGCATTTGCAACTCAGATACGGCGTGCTTTGGAAGCGGTGACCGATGATCGCAATGCAAAACCGGGATCGCTTGTGCAACGGCTCAACGAACTTGCACACCGTGGCGAGATTCCACCTATTTTAGCGGATGTTAGCGATACTCTCCGCATTCTCGGCAATATCGTGGCTCACGCGAGCGAAACTAACATCCAACCTTGGCAAGTCCATTCCATTGATGAGTTTTTTCGAGCTATAGTCGAATATATTTATGTAGCA
>WOUX01000339.1:664-1492 GCA_009773075.1 bacterium
TGTAGCACCAAGCAAGCTCGCTGAGTTTAGAAAGACTCTTCGTAGTAACGGCAGTAACACTAAGAACGAGGCATAACAAGCGGCTGCACAACGGATGCGCTCCGCTACGCGTCGCGCGCCGATGAGCCGCAGCGTTCTCCGAATAAAGAATCCCCCAAAAAAATACTGAATAGCGTTTGACACATTGGCTTATGTGGAGTATTATAGTTATATTGATCCACATTAAATGGAGGTGTGTCTATGCGAACTATACAAATGACTTTGGATGACGAGTTGGTTCAATCGGTCGACAAGGTAGTAAAAGAACTCAAAACGACCAGGTCTGCTTTCACTCGTGATGCCTTGCGAGATGCGATCAATTCTCTCAACATTCGTCTCCTCGAAGAGAAACACCGTAGGGGCTATAAGTTACACCCTGTGAATAGCTCTGAATTCAGTGTTTGGGAAGATGAACAGAATTGGGGGGATGAATGAAGAAGGGGGAAATCAGGTGGTATAAATTCAAAGCTCCTGACAAGAAACGTCCTGTATTAATCCTAACCCGCAACTCCGTTTTGGAATACCTTGGAGAAGTCACTGTTGCACCGATCACATCAACAATCAGAGACGTACCAAGTGAAGTGTTCTTATCGAAACTTGATGGTATGCCGAGAGATTGCGCCATCAATTTTGATCATATCCAGACAGTCTCAAAAGGGAAAGTAGGCTCGCTCATTACAACACTTTCCCCGCAAAAAAAGGAGCAAGTACGCCGAGCAGTATTATTTGCATTAGATTTATAGGTACGAACCAGGATAGTGAAGAGATAGCAACGATATGAACGCAGCC
>WOUX01000339.1:1572-2663 GCA_009773075.1 bacterium
TTGAAAAAAAGGCAAATTAAATGGAAGATAAAAAATATTTAGGTATTGATAGAGAAGGCGCCCTTTCCCTTATGGGCACATATCTGAAGAAGGACAATCTGCAAAAACACTCATTGGCCACAGAGGCTATTATGAGGGCATTGGCGGAAAAGCTGGGTTATAATGCGGATGCCTGGGGTATTGCAGGGCTCTTACATGATCTGGACTACGAAGAGACCAAAGACACCCCTTCCAGACATGCCTTGGAAACAGCCAATATCCTTGAGAAAAAAGGTATTGACCATGAGATTATCCGGGCTATCAAGGCACACAATGGGGATGCATTGGGGATACAACGCGAGACCGATTTCGACTTCGCCTTAACCTGTACCGAGTGCATAACCGGTTTGATCGTTGCTACAACCCTGGTTTATCCTGATAAGAAGATCACCAGCGTTAAAACCAAATCCATACTCAAGAGGATGAAGCAAAAGGAATTTGCCAGGGGTGTTGACAGGGGGCTTATAAGAGAGTGTGAGAAGCTCAATATCCCCCTGGAGGAGTTTGCAGAGATGAGCCTCAAAGCCATGCAGGAGATTGATAAGGAGTTAGGACTGTAAATTCCATCAATATTGAAGATGGGTTACAAGCATCCTATGGATTAAAACATGATAGAAGATAAGGAACTAAGAATAAAAGGCCTGCATTGTGCTGATTGCGTGAAAAAGATTGAAAGAACAGTTTCATCACTCCGTGGCATACACGGGATAAAACTGGGTTTTAGCACGAGCAAAATGGGAGTCAGATACGACTCAGACAAGATATCATTAGAGGAGATCCAATCAAAGATAAAAAGCCTGGGATACGATATCCTTGAGAAGGAGTTCAAAGAGGAGAATATCTTTTCATTGAAAAATCGTGAATTTCTCTTTGCACTTGTGTCCGGGATTGCCTTATTTTCTGGCCTTTTTGTCTCTTTCTTAACTCCAGATCCTGTCGTTTTTACTATCTATCACCATATACTCCTCTCAGAGCCTTTCTATGCTGTAGCCATAATTTTCGGAGGGTACTATGTAGCCCAGAGAGCAATAAAGGCACTCTTCAGCAGGACC
>WOUX01000143.1 GCA_009773075.1 bacterium
CCCCTCAAAACATCATAGCCAGGATGAAAAAGACAGTAGAAGATAAAAAAAATCACCGCTATCCTTCTTATGAGGGAATGCTTGAGTTCAGAAGGGCTGTGTCCCATTGGTACAAAAGGAGGTTCAATGTATATCTGGACCCTGTTACAGAAGTTCTCTCTTTAATCGGGTCTAAAGAGGGAATAGCCCATATACCATTGGCTTTTATTAATCCAGGCGACATAGTTTTGGTCCCCAGTCCTGGCTATCCTGTCTACAGCGTAGGAACTAGATTTGCGGGAGGAGAACCTTACACCATGCCTCTTCTTAAAGAAAATAAATTTTTACCCAATTTAGAAAAAGTCCCAGAAGATGTGGCTAGAAGATCAAAATTACTATTCGTCAATTATCCCAATAACCCAACTGCTGCTGTAGCTAATGCAGATTTTTTTATAGATATTATTGAGTTTGCTAAAAAGTACAACATTATTGTCTGCCATGACGCCCCTTATACAGAACTATACTACAACGGTGATAAGCCAATCAGTTTTTTAGAAGTGGATGGGGCCAAGGATGTGGGGATAGAATTCCACTCCCTCTCTAAAACATACAACATGACTGGCTGGAGAATAGGATTTGCAGTTGGCAATTCCAATGTCCTGGAAGGACTGGGAAAGGTCAAGACGAACATTGACTCTGGCCTGTTTCAGGCAATCCAGGAAGCCGGGATTGAGGCATTAGAGGGTGACCAATCACCAGTAGAAGAAATGAGAAGGACGTATCTGGAGAGAAGAGATGCATTGGTTAATGGGCTTATGGAAGTTGGCTTGAAACCAGAAGTACCAAAGGCCAGTTTTTACCTCTGGGTTCCGGTTCCAGATGGATATACCTCTACTACTTTCTGCGCACATTTACTAAACAAGGCAGGGATCGTAACCACCCCGGGGAGCGGGTTCGGTGAAGCAGGAGAGGGGTATATACGTATGGCATTAACCGTATCAAAAGATAGAATTATAGAAGGGGTTGAACGGCTTAAAGATGTGGGGATTTAACAGGGTAATATGAAGAACATTGCCTATATCGGAATCGGGTCTAACCTGGGTGATAAAATCAAGTTCTGCGATGAGGCGATAAAGGAGATTTCTAAATACAAANNTATGATCTTAGACCGGTCTTCTTTTTATAGGACAGAACCATGGGGTAAGGAAGACCAGGACTGGTTTATCAACTGTGTAATTAAACTCCAAACCCCTTTAAATGCTCCTGATCTTTTCAAGGTACTACAGGGAATTGAAACAAAATTGAAAAGGGTTAAGAGGGATAAGTGGGCTCCAAGAACCATCGACCTTGATATATTGTTTTTTAACAATGAGGTGATAAACAAACCAGAGGTTCGCATTCCTCATCCCCTGATTCGGGCGAGAAAATTTGTGCTTGTGCCTCTTAATGAACTCTGTCCTGAATTGATCCATCCGGTATTAAATAAATCTATAAGGGAGCTGCTAAAAAAAACGATAGATGACAAAGAGGTTATAAGAATAGAAAAAGAAGATTAATAGAGAGAGAGTTTTTTATGCGTTTCATATTCCTGATTATTTTGCTTTACCTTCTATACAGATTTATAAGGGCCCTTTTCTATCCCTCTACGAAAAGAAATATCGACACTATGCGTTCCAATGAAAAACATGAAGAGGATGAGATGGTAATGGACCCTTATTGCGAGACATACGTACCTATAAGAAATTCTTATTCAGCAAATATAAACGGGGAGTCCCTATATTTTTGCAGTACAGAGTGTCTTGAAAAATACAAACAGGAAAAGGCTCAAATTTCAAAATGATCAGGAAACTCTTTCTATTAATAGTCAAATCATCCCCATTAATTCTAGGGATAGGGGCTTTACTGCTATATCCTTCAACGTCCTTGTCTGATATTTACAGCTTCACAGATAAGAATGGTGTTGTTAACTTTACCAATGTCCCCACTGATCCCAGATACAAGTTGATCATAAAGGAAAGACACTTTGACCCTCGATCTATAAACTACGGGTCCCTTATATCAAGAATATCGGGAAAATACATGGTAGAAGATACGCTAGTAAGGGCCATCATAAAGGCAGAGTCTGATTTTAATCATAAAGCAGTCTCAAATAAGGGAGCAATGGGCCTGATGCAACTGATGCCAGGAACAGCAGAGGATATGGATGTTAAGAATCCTTTTAACCCTGAAGAGAACATCGAGGGGGGTGTCAGATATTTTAAATGGCTCCTAGATAGATTCAAGGATAATTTACCTCTGGCTATCGCTGCCTATCATGCGGGAGGAGATGCAGTGATAAGGCATAACGGTATTCCACCTTTCGATTCAACCCAGAAATATGTTAAACAGGTATTGAAATATTTCAAAGAATACAAGAAGTAGAATTTTTTACTAAATAACAAGGTACTAAATAATGTTAAACTTGCCCAATTATCTGACCATCTTGAGGATTACGGTAATCCCTTTTGTGGTGATCTTTCTATTTTTTCCTGGAAAGTTAGCGTCTTTTTTTGCTGCCTTGCTCTTCTCCATAGGAGCCATTACTGATCTTTTGGATGGCTATATAGCCCGTCAGCAAGATAATGTAACCTTTCTAGGTAAGGCTCTTGATCCCCTTGCAGATAAACTCTTAATCACTGCTGCCTTAATTATGCTTATACCTCTTGGGAGGGTCCCGGCATGGATGGCAGTGGTGATTATCTCTCGCGAGATTGCTGTGACAGGATTAAGGGGCGTTACCGCTTATGAAGGATCAATTATAAGCGCCTCTAATTTGGGGAAATATAAGACAATCTTCCAGGACACTGCACTGATTGCCCTACTGCTGCACTATGAATACATATATGTAGATTTACATATAGTTGGAATGTTTTTTTTGTGGGTCGCATTAGTAGTAACATTATGGTCAGGGGTTGATTACTTTTACAGATTTTTTAAAAAAGCTTAACCTAAATAATAGTAAACTTGTTTTTTATTTGACAAGGTCGAAGGATTTGTTATAATTTTATAAAAAATTAAAAAAGACTTTCAGCGGGAATAACTCAGTGGTAGAGTACAACCTTGCCAAGGTTGGAGTCGCGGGTTCAAATCCCGTTTCCCGCTCCATATATTATATACAGGCGGCATAGCCAAGTGGTAAGGCAGAGGTCTGCAAAACCTTTATTCCCCGGTTCAAATCCGGGTGCCGCCTCCATTTCATATTTCTTTACACTACCTAACTGTAAATTAACTTATCACCTCTTCTCTCCTTTTATCAAAGGCTTAACGCATCAGGACATTTTTGGCGGGTTCGAATAATCGGACGTCTCCCAATCGTATATCGCCCTCATCGCTTCTTGCGGAGTTTGGGCGGACCTAAGACTCTGAAGAAGATACCTGCTCTGAGCTGCTCGGCTGGCAAGACCTAATATCTGGGTGTTGGGGGTTTGGGCAGGAGAAAGAATCAGGAAAACAATTTCAATAGGTTTTTCCGTAGATACATCTGAGACACCCTGTCTTGTTAATCCAAGGGCAACTCTTGGAGTGGTCATTCCATCGACCCGCACATGGGGAAAGGCCACACCTTCATTGAAAAAGGTCGAGCTCTGTCCCTCCCGTTTCATGAGGTCACTAAATAATGCCTCAGTATTGCCTATACCGCTATCTTTCTCTACCGCCTCCACCAGTGTTCGCAGAACCGATTCCTTTTGGACAGAGTAATTCCAGATAACAATCCGCTGGGGTGAAAGCAATCGACTCAGTAGTAGCTTAGTCATGGGCGGAGACACAGTTTGAGAAGACGCGATGGTGGGTATCATTTCTTCTGAAATCTCTAAAGTGGGTCTGGTGGCTAAGGGTCCCCCCTTACGGGTATCGAGAACTACAACAGTGATTCCCCTCGCATTGTTGATAAGGTTCTTAACAATGTCTTTATTCTTTCCAAGCCTTTTCCATAATGGTTTTGGGTCTGATTTTCCAATGATGATATGTCCAACACGATATTCCTCTGCAAACCTGAGGATGGTGTCTGCAATGTCTTCCCCCTTGTAGGTGAACACCATTGCACCAAGCTGTTTCGCCAGAGTCAATGTGTCAGAGATGAAACGCTGGGCCTGGAGATCTATGACAGTAGCTTCCTCGGAGGGAGTCTGGACATAAACAGCATACCAGTTCCGATTGAATTTCCCTGCCAAGCGTGATGCGTAACGGAGCAGTTTTTCGCTGTTAGGACCAAGCGAACTCAGGCAGACCATCACCTGGTCAGGAGCGGAACCGCTATCTTTTTCGGATGTCTCACGCCTTCTTAAATCAATCTGCGATGCAAGTTCACGAAGTGTCAGTTCACGAAGCTTCTCCAGATTTGAGGCTTTAAAGAAATTGGCCAGAGCCGTTTCGGTCCGCTCCTTTGGATAGATTTTGCCTTCTCCCAAACGTTTCTGTAAATCTTCCGTGCTTACGTCCACATCAACAATCTGGTCTGCTTCAGCGAGAACGGAATCGGGAAGACGTTCCCGCACCTTTACTCCCACAGACTTCTCAACGATGTTATAAAGGCTCTCCAAATGCTGAACGTTCATAGTAGTGATGACATGTATCCCCGCCGCAAGAATGTCTTGAACGTCCTGGTATCGTTTTGGGTTACGGCTACCCGGAACATTAGTATGGGCAAGCTCATCGATGAGAGCGACCTGGGGCCTACGGACTAAGATTGCATTTATATCCATCTCTTCCACAGTAACACCATGGTATTCCAACCGACGCCTCAGGGTGACTTCCAATCCCATGGCAAGCTTGGCTATTTCGGCACGGTCATGCGTTTCGAGTAGCCCAATTACCACATCTATACCTTCCTCTTTGAGCCGATGACCTTCCTGAAGCATCTGATAGGTTTTCCCTACTCCTGCACAGTAGCCGAGGTAAACCTTCAAGCGCCCGCGCTGTGAGCGGCGGATCATCCGGAGAAAAACATTGGCTCTATCTTCAACCATGGTTCACTATACCCAACTTCATTCAATCTGACCATTTCCTAAAATATCGTGATTGGAGTGTCATTTTAGAATACCGTCCAGGGCCAAGTTTAACATCAGAACATTTACTCGGGGCTCTCCAAGGATTCCCAGATCACGGCCCTCAGTGTAAATCTCGATCTGCCTGCGAACAGTTTTTTCGCTGAATCCCCTGGCTCTGGCCACGTTGGGTGCCTGTAACAGGGCATTGATCAGACTGATGTGAGGGTCAAGACCACTGGCCGAGGCAGTCACAGCATCAGCAGGCACCAAGG
>WOUX01000144.1 GCA_009773075.1 bacterium
TGAACACCTCCCTGCAACATGGAGGGTTCTTATCAATTGAAATACGAGATTGTCCTGCCAGCTTCCGTACGTAGCAATCCATTGCGGGATGTTTACATCGACAAAACATCTTTCGCAGAAGCATGCAGGACAGACATTTCTGCAGGCATAGCAGCGAATACATTTACTGAACTGTTCCTTCCAATACCTCCATCTCTCCGGAGCATTTGTATCCTCAAATTCTTTTATCTTTTTCAGACTCTTTTCTATTTCAACCCTTGGAGACACTTCCTTGCCTAAGAGCATATCGTATTCGAGAGGCGTTGGGTACTCACATCCAAAACACTTGTCAAAGATCACATCCCTAAAGGGAACTGTCTTTTTCGAACCATCCATTTGCACAATAAGGTTATCGCCTTCCTTATCTATCTCCTTTACCTGATCAATATCTGCGCCTATCTGTTCCCCTAATTTCTTTATGTCAACCACTCCCTCGCAGGGGACTCCCAATATTACCATGTCATCCCTGTTTACTTTGTTGTCCTGCATCAGACTGACAAGAGACCGGGAATCACAACCCTTTACTACTATGCCCAATTTCCCTTTTATCTCAGTAGGGTATCTGCTCAGATTATTTGCTATAAAAGGATTAATAACCAGACCTTCAAGATCCTCTTCTTTATTCGTTATCAATGGGGAAGTTCTAAACTTAACGGTTCCCTTTCCGTACCCCACTATGTAGTCAACTTTACCTTCCTTTAAGAGTTTCCTGGCCTCTTCCTTTAATCTATTCTCCATCTTTTCTCTCATCCTTAAAAAGTCTGTTGGGGCCTACCTTCCTCACTCCCTCCACAAATTCCTTTACTACCTGAGCCATTTTAGGCCCTTCAGATGCAGCAACCCAGCTAAACTGAACCCTCTCCGGTTCAATCCCAACGTATTCAAGGAGCTTCCTGGTCACCGCAAATTTTCTCCTTGCATGAAAATTCCCAGACTGATAATGGCAATCCCCCGGATGACAACCAGAAACTAAAACGCCGTCAAGCCCATTTTGCAGTGCCCTTAGAATAAACATAGGGTCTATCCTTCCAGAACAGGGAACTCTTATGATCCTTATGTTATGGGGGTATTCCATACGAGATGAACCGGTCAAGTCTGCGCCAGCATAACTACACCAGTGACACAAAAACCCCACTACCTTTGGTTCCCATTTTGTCTCTTCCATAGCATAACCTCTTTGTAAAGTTCACAGGGGTCAGAGATCGGATGTCAGACAGGCTAAGTATTTTCCTGAACCCTGACAACTGAACCCTGTAAACTGTTACCCCTCTTTATTCTTCATAATTACTGAGCTACTGCCATCAATTCCTCAAAGATCTGTTCGTCGGTCATCCCTTTCAACATAATACAGGAAGATCTGCAAGTGGAAACACATGCCCCACACCCATGACACACGCTTTCCAGTACCTTGAGCTGCTTTTTCTTGGTTCCATCCCGCAGGGTAATCTCTTCTTCTTGAATAGCATTATAAGGACAGACCTCCATACATGCCTTGCACATAGAACAGACAGAGGTATCTATAGTTGAGACGAGTGGCTCCATCGACAGAAAGTCACCGCTGAAAAGGGCTGCAACCTTCACTGCAGCGCCGCTGGCAGCAGCGACAGTATCTGGAATATCTTTAGGAGACTGACAGGCGCCTGCCAGAAAGACACCGGATGTGACCGTTTCAACCGGAGCCAGTTTTGGGTGCAACTCCGTGAAAAATCCAAACTGATCATAAGGGATACCCAGGATTTTGGCTAATTCCTTTGAATCGTGGCGCGCAGTTATCGCCGTAGCCAGCACAACTAAATCCGCCTCTACCTCTACCTGGCTTCCTGCCAGGGTATCTGCCCCTTTAACTATTAATTTATCCCCTCGCTGGTAAATCTTTGAGACCCTTCCTCTGATATACAACGCACCGTATTGTTCCATTGTCCGCTGCACAAACTGCTCATAGTTCTTCCCCGCTGATCTGATATCCATATAGAAGATATTCGTCTGAACATCGGGGATATGTTCCTTAAGCAATACCGCATGTTTCGCTGTGTACATGCAACACACGCTGGAACAATAAGGAAATCCTTTTTCAGGATCCCGAGACCCAACACACTGGATGAAGACAACATTCTTCGGTTCCTTGCCATCTGACGGCCTAACTATATGACCCCCTGTGGGGCCGGCCGGGCTTATCAGCCTCTCCAGTTGGAGTCCGCTAATAACATCCTTAAACCTTCCACCGCCATACTCACCGTAGACACTGGCATCGAAAAGGTCGTACCCCGTTGCCACTACAACGGCACCAAATTTATCTTCAATGACCTCGTCTTCCTGTTCGTAATCTACTGCCTCTGCCTGACAGAGCTTCTGACAAATCTGGCATTTACCCTTGGTAAACATCCTGCAGTTTACCTTGTCGATCACAGGTACATTCGGAACAGCCTGAGGAAAGGGGATATATATGGCCTTTCTCATACCTGTCTCCATATCGAATTCACTGGGAACCTTTACAGGGCATTTCTGATAACAGGTTCCACATCCTGTGCACTTCTTCATATCAACGAGACGGGCCTTTTTGCGAATCCTTACATCAAAGTTGCCTATATATCCACTGACTTCTTCAACCTCTGAATAAGTAAGTATCTCTATATTTTCGTTTTGGGATGACTCCACCATCCTGGGTGTAAGTATTCAGGCAGAGCAGTCTAAGGTGGGAAATGTCTTGTCCAGTTGCGCCATCCTCCCGCCAATAGTCGGAGTCCTTTCCACTAAGGTGACTTTGTATCCAGCCTTGGCGATGTCTATGGATGCCTGCATCCCGGCAATGCCTCCACCGATTACCAGTGCCTTTTTAAAAACCGGAATGGAAAACCGGGTAAGAGGCTGGTTCTTTCGAACCTTGGCTACAGCCATCTTGATCAGGTCTTTAGCCTTTTCTGTTGCGAATTCTTTGTCTTTATGTACCCAGGAACACTGCTCTCGAATATTGGCCATCTCGAGTTTGTATCTGTTCAGACCGCCTGCCTCTATACACAACTGGAATGTTCTCTCATGTAATCTGGGAGAGCAGGAAGCTACCACTATTCCGTCAAGGTTGTGCTCTTTAATGGCATCCTTGATGATCTTCTGCCCTGGATCAGAACACATATACTTATATTCTGTTGCGAAGGCCACCCCATCTTCTTTGGCCAACTCTTCGGCAATCTTTTCTACATCTACCGTGCTTGAGATATTGACACCGCAGTGACAGATAAATACTCCAATTCTTGACACAGTGACACCCCTTCTTTAGATTGAGGACTTTGAAGAGATACTTTTCGTAACTAAAGGCGTTTAGGCTGAAGACTGAAGACCAAAGGCTGAAGTGTCCTAACGGTCTTCCACCTCCAGTCTATCTACCTGAGTAGTTACTCCTTTCCCTTTAATAGGTCCTTTGCGCTAACAATATGCTTATCAATCCCAAGTTCCTTATAACCCATTCCCATAGCTATACCCATCAATTCGGAGATAAATAAGACAGGTAAGGAATAATTAACACCATACTTTGAGGCTATCTGTGACTGTCTCATATCCAGGTTGGCAAAACACAAAGGACAGGCTACAACGATGCAATCCGCATCAGCAAACCTGGCAGCCTTCAGAATTTCGTTGGTCAACCTTAAGACAATATCCGTTCTACTCAGAGCAAAGCTGGCGCCACAACACTCCGTTTTGTGAGACCAATACGGTGTTTCTGCCCCCAGTGCCTCTATAATCTCCTCCATTATCGTGGGATTTTCTGCATCAGGGTCAATAGACACCAGTTCTGGAGGCCTTGTCAAAAGGCAACCATAATATGACACAGCCTTTAAACCCGTTAAAGGCTTCATCACACTTTCCTTTATTTTCTCTACACCAAACTCCTTCGAGATAAGATCCAGGAAGTGGATAACCTTAAGAGTCTTATTATAAGGCTCTCCAACTATTTCGCTTATTCTATTCAATATCTCAGGAGCTCTTTTCAGTGTCTCATGGGCAACTTTAAGGCGATTGTAACAGGCAGAACAAGTGGACATTATGCTATCCAGACCTTGTTTCTCAGCCAGGACCAGATTTCTGAAGGGTAATGCCAGAGCCAGTACTTCTTCCAGTTTCAATCCTAATCTCTCACAAACCTTCTTTGTAGAAATATCATATTCCTTGGCCGTACCATGAGAGGAGCAGCCTGGATAATATCCATATGCCATAATCTATTCCCCTTTGCCCAAAAACGCCCTTGATCTCTCAAAGATACTCTTCATCGCATCCGTACCTTTTATTTTATCACTGGAAAGGGAGATCTTTCCCTTCATAAATAACTTCCGGCCTATATCAGCATCCTTAAAAAACTGCCTGGTTTTTAAATTATACACCATAGCCAAATGCGTCTCCTGCAATCTTCCCTTATCCTTTATACAGTTCAAGAAAATATCATTGAAGTTCACTACATTTGGTTCCTTAGATTGATAACCCTCTTTGCGAGCAAGTATCCTCAGGGTATCCATAATCTTGGCGATGTCCACCCCTTTCGGGCAACGGGTCGTGCAGGTTTCGCAAGCGGCACACAACCAGGGTGTCAGAGAATTCAAAACATCTTCTTTCAGTCCCAGTTGAATCAATCTCATTATCTGATTTGGGGTATGGCTCATCTCCATCACAATGGGACAACCAGCAGTACACTTCCCGCACTGATAACAGGTATATATATCCACATCACTGAGTTGAGATATGGTTTTCCCAAAATTTCTTACATCGGCATTTAATTGGTATATCATTGTCCAACTCTCTTCTGTTAAACTAAAAGTAACCGTTCACGGTTGTCGGTTCACAGTTCACGCTTTTTTCAACTGAAACAAAAAAGGATACTTTTTTAAAAACTCTAGTAGACTCTACTTGTAACATGCAAATCACGTATCGTCAAGTAAAAAAATGAACATTCATTCATTTTTACGTTCTAATTCCATCCATCTTTTACTTGAAAATCAGGCAGAAAACCGCCATCAACCTGGTCGGGGTACTGGATCCATCCATTTTCAAAGCCCCTTGATTCCAGGGCAAAGTGGTATTCCTCAAATTCTTCATTGGTTAATCTTCTTCCCAGGTCATCACTATCCAATGCCTTATATCTTGGAAAGTACTGTCCCATAAGACTTATAGAGATGTCTGCCCCCAGTTCTCTAGCAACCATATCTAAAAGGGAAAAGGATTCTGCGCCATTATTTGGAAGTACCAGGTGTCTTATAATAATACCTTTTTCTCCAATATCCATATTGTTCACTTTAAGATTACCAACCTGCCTCTTCATCTCTTTCAAAGCCGAGATGTTATACTCCAAATAGTCCTCTACCCTAGAATAAGAAGATGCAGCTTTATTACTTCCGTATTTGGCATCAGGAAGGTATATATCTACTATTCCCTCTAGTAATTTCAAGGTCTCTACTCTTTCATAACCGTTTGTATTATATACAATCGGTATCCTTAAGCCATCGGCTTTTGCCGTTGAAATAGCTCTTACTATCTGGGGCAAGTACGGTGTTGGTGTCACAAGGTTTATGTTGTGGCAACCGGAATCCTGGAGTGAAAGCATCCTTTTTGAAAGATCTTCAGGAGTCATCTCTTCCCCTATCCCCAGTTGGCTTATCTGATAGTTTTGGCAGAAGCTACATCTCAGGTTGCAGTGACTGAAGAATATTGCACCGGAACCTTTGTTTCCTGAAATTGCCGGCTCTTCACCGAAAAAGCACAGTCTTCAAATATCCTATAAAGGGCATCAATTATAGATTCAAACATATGAAAACCAATTAGTTCATCCTGAAAGTCGGGAGCCGTAGATGAATAATTCCTGGGTCATTACCATATATTAAGTATAGGTAAAAATCATATAGATGTAAAGAGAGAACTATATAGGGTAGATATCTCTGATTTTTTGTACACAAACTGAATGACTTCATGTACTATATGCTCAATCGAGGCATATGTGGAAGGAAAAAAAGTATATTGACCATAGAAAGGAGTCAAAGATGGCTATCTGGAAAAGCGTAGAATCGACCAAGCTGTTCATGGGGAAGCTCACTCATAGCGGGGACCTTATTGAGGAAATTACTGATGTTTGTCGCAGAGAGAGCATCCGTATCGGGTGGATCGAGGCACTTGGGGCAGTACAGAAAGCCAGGCTCGGTTACTACAACCAGGAGATACGGAAGTACCAGTTCATTGATCTAGATCATCCCCTCGAAATCACCAAGCTGGTTGGGAACATCTCGCTGAGGGACGGTGAACCGATTGTTCATGCTCACATTACGCTGGCAGACCAGGAAGGAAATGCCTACGGCGGCCACCTTGTGCCAGGAACGATAATATTCGCCTGCGAATTCATTATTCAGGCATTCGAAGGCCCCGTGTTTGAGCGGGCTTTCGATGAAGAAACCGGCCTGCCGCTCTGGGCAATGGAAGAATGAACGGAAAATGGAGCGGGGATGACCATACAAGACACAGATAAAAAAGTTAACAGGGTAATCCGTTAGGATTTAATTTGACAGCAATCTGTCCTATTATATAATGAGTCATTACTGAAAATAAATAGTCTTTAATGGCCGGTAGATTTTCAAGGGAGAGATGTTATGAACTTAAATGACATCCTACAACGCCAGATAGAAATTCAGCCCAATAAGACCTTTCTCTTCTTCAAGGATGATGAAATCTCCTACAGCACTTTTGGTAAAAGGGTCAATAGTGTGGCATCTGCATTAAAAAAAGAAGGCGTAAAAAAGGGAGACCGAGTGGCTTTATTCCTCAACAACTGCCCTGAATTTCTCTATAGTTGGTTTGGGATAGCTAAGCTGGGTGCAATTATGGTCCCCATAAACGTGGCTTTTAAAGAAAGAGAGGCTTCTTATATATTGGACCACTCCGAGGCAAACACATTGATCACGGAGACTGGCCTCTATGAAGACATCATTCAGAAAAAACGAAGGCATTTTCCCCATTTAAAGGCTGTTTTCTGTGTAGGAAATAAGGAGCATCCGGAGGTAATCAATTTCTCCCTGATTATAAACGAGGAAAGCATCCGAGTACCGGAAGAAAAACTTACAGGAGAAAATGTTCTCTCCATCATGTATACCTCAGGGACAACAGGTGAACCAAAAGGGTGTGTATTAAGCCATTTTCATTATATCTCCTTTTCAGAGGCAATAAAAAACAACCTTCTTGTAACACCTGAAGACCGTTTTATCTGTGTTCTTCCACTCTTCCATATCGGTGCCCAAGTGGTTATCACTATGACATCTTTAATCAGTGGTGCAAGTCTTGTCCTCATAGACCGTTTTCACCCACGGCAATTCTGGGAGCAGGCATATCAACACAAGGTTACGGTATTTCACTGTATAGGGGCAATCCTTGCCTTTTTGGACAAATTGCCAGTCACAGAGGATGAGAAGAATAATACCCTTAGAGTTGCGTTGAGCGCTGGGCATCCTGAACTTGCAGAACGTCTGGGCAAGAGATGGGGATGTAAGATGCTTCAAGACTGGGGGATGAGTGAAGGGGGGATAACCATCGAGCACATCAATGGTCCCCATAAAAAGGGTTCATGCGGGAAACCCCAGGGTCCCAATGAGATCAAGATATTCGACAAAGATGACAGAGAAGTCCCTACAGGCACAGTAGGTGAGATTGTTATGAGAGGACCTATGGTCTTAAGTTCCACACAGGGGACAATGCCTATAGAGATGAGGATAACTTCTTCTATTTTGTTGACAGGAAAAAGGACATTATAAGAAGGAGCGGTGAAAATATCTCCTCTCTGGAGGTAGAAGAAGTGATCCGATCCCATCCAAAGGTAGAGGAAGTGGCTGTCATTGCATTTCCTGATGAGCTTCGGGGCGAGGAGGTAAAGGCATATGTTGTCCTTAAAGAGGGAGAGACCCATAAAACCGTGCCTCCTATGGGATTGATCCAGTTCTGTGAAGAAAGGTTGGCATATTTTAAGGTTCCCCGATATATTGTATACAGAACGGATTTTCCGAGGACATTGACCCACCGTGTAAAAAAGGACGAGTTGAGGAAGCTTCGGGAAGAACCAGGAGAATTCTATTTCGACAGGAGAAAAACAGAATGACATTGAGGGTATATAACACGTTGACAAAAAGCAAAGAGGACTTCGAACCTTTACAGAAAGGCAAAGTGGGCATGTACGCCTGTGGGGTTACTGTATATGACCTGTGCCATATAGGTCATGCCCGTTCAACAATTGTCTTTGATATTATCTTCAGGTATCTCAGGCATAAGGGTTATGAGGTAACATATGTGAGAAACTTCACAGACGTGGATGACAAAATAATCAACAGGGCAGGAAGCGAAAAGGTCAGTTATCAGGAGATCTCCGAAAGGTACATAGAAGAATTTAACAAGGATATGCAACTACTGGGAATTGCCCCCCCAACCATAGAGCCAAAGGCAACAGACCATATCCCGGATATGATAAAGACCATCGAGAAGCTTATTGAAAACGGATATGCATATAGGATAGAAGATGACGTTTTCTTCTCAGTAAGCAAATTCCAGGGGTATGGAAGGCTTTCAGGAAGAACCATCGAGGAAATGCATGCAGGTGCCAGGGTGGAAATAGACGAGAGGAAGGAAAACCCCATGGATTTTGCTCTCTGGAAGGCAAGCAAACCAGGGGAGCCTTCCTGGGACAGCCCCTGGGGAAAGGGAAGACCTGGATGGCATATAGAGTGTTCTTCAATGAGCCAGAAGTATCTTGGAGAGACATTTGACATACATGGTGGTGGAAAGGACCTCATATTCCCTCACCATGAAAATGAGATAGCCCAATCGGAGGGGGCTACTGGTAAGCCTTTTGTCAAATACTGGGTGCACAATGGCTTCGTCAATATCGACAAAGAAAAGATGTCCAAATCCCTTGGAAATTTCTTCACTATAAAGGAGATACTTGAACGATACCACCCGGAGGTGATTCGCCTTTTCTTACTT
>WOUX01000340.1:0-1404 GCA_009773075.1 bacterium
CGGCTCTTCAGCCTTCGGTTTAGGTTGTGCCTCAGTTACTGGTTCGGGCTCAGACTTAATCTCAGCTCTTGGTATCGCCGGACAAAGGGCATTAATTTCGTCGGTCGCTTTTTGAGCCATAGCGATCGCTTCCTGAGTACGGCATGCCCTGTAGACCTCTTCGGCCTTGTTTATCCTATCCTTTAACGCATTAAATTCTGCCGTACATTCCTTGTCTTTGCCAGCCATGCGAGCTTGATCCAGGGACTGATTAGCTTTGATTATTGCCGTGGGATAGCACCCAACCATTAAACTCAGGGAAAATACGGCAAAGACGACTACGAGCACTCTATTTGCTGTTATTGCTTTCATGGTACGTTCTCCTTTTCCTATTTCACGATCAGATTGTTCTTTATGGATGAACGGTGCCCTGGTAAGTTTCGACACTGATCTGAAATGACTTGAGAAAATCATCTGCTGCAAGCAGAGATTTTACCTTGGTCGTAATGACCGAATCGTCAATGTAATCTCCTGCACTTTCACGTGTACGGGTCGATGCACAGGCCGCAATGGTGGCGATCAGCATAAGAAGCACTAAAAAGTGGATAACGATATTTCTTTTTTTCATAGCGGTTACTCCTCTCTGTAATTATACTGGTTAAATAGTTGGTTGTGAAATTTTTTCTAACTGAAGATATCGTAAGATTTAGGTAAATCTTTCTGGACCTGCTGACCACCTCCTTTCCAAATACCTCACCTATCCATTAAATCGCCTCCATCCCCGCCGGATAAAAAACGGTGTGGAACGTCATTTCATAGGGCTCTCTGAGAAGGTTCATCGCCCCCCGGAGCACCCTAAAATGCTCCGACTTCAGGTGGGTCATAAGGTTCTCCTGGGTATCCCATTCCTCAAGAAGAAAGAGGCGATTTTCATCCTCGATACTCTGGCAGAAGTCGCAGCGCCGGCATCCCTTCTCCATCCTTATGGAACCGGACAGTGAAGCAATCGTCTGTGACAACTCCATGCGCTTCTCAGAAAGGACATTCATTCGTATGATTACAAGGATCATACAAAGAGTACTTGCAAATGGCTTGCCAACAACTGGGGAAAGGCAGGAGGCTGGAATCATCCTTTAATAACGCGGGATTATATGAATAGGAGGAAAGCGTAGAGAAGGTTGAAACGATTTGTTGGCCTCAATATTTGGTGGAACCTCAATATATTGAGGGATACGAGGTCGCATACAATGAATTACTTATCTGTCGTAAGATGACTTGCTTTTTGATTTATAATATTTATAATAATAACATTCTCATTTGTCAGATATCGAATTCAACTTCATCCCAAACAGGTTATATAAGCTATTGTGAAGACAAAAAAAACGAAAGGGCGAATATTCGTCAAGAAATAAATAGCTCAAATTC
>WOUX01000340.1:1414-2501 GCA_009773075.1 bacterium
TCAAAAAGCCGACATGGATTCTTTTTGTAATACGATGCCGAATACCGGATTGAACTTAAATCTCATGAGTTTTAATATTCGACGCGGGACGAAGAAAGACGGTAAAAACCACTGGATATTCCGTCGTGACCGGGTGTGCGAACTCTTGAATCATTATCGCCCGGATATTTTAGGTCTTCAGGAAGCGTTGTACTTTCAAATATCAGCAATCAGCGCTATGCTGCCCGGATATGAGAAGGTTGGCCTTGGAAATTGGGGTGGCAGCAAAGGGTTGCATACGGCCATTTTTTTTGACGCCGTGCGATTCGCCCCATCTGCGGAGGGTACCTTTTGGTTTTCCGATACGCCCGATCTCCCGGGGTCAAAGGGATGGGGAAACATCATCCCGCGAACCTGTACATGGGTGCGGCTGATTGAAAAAAACTCAAAGCGGGCTTTTTATTTTTACAATATCCATTTGGATCATCTTTCCCAAAGGTCGCGAAAGAATAGCGTTGTTTTTTTAACCCAGTTTATTCATACGCGGTCTTCTCCGGACCCTTTTGTACTGACAGGTGATTTTAATGCGAGGGAAAGGAGTACGCTCATACAATATTTAAAAGGTAAAATACCTTTAAAAATCAGAACAAAAGGGTATGTATTCAATCCCGAACCCTTAATGGACACCTTCAGGGTACTATATCCCAATGCACGACATATCGCTACGTTTCACGGGTTTCGCAAATATTTTTTCCGGTTCAGACTGGACTATATTTTTGTCTCCTCTTCTGTCCGGGTCCAAGATGCGAAAATTATTCAACCGCAATTGGAAAAATATTACCCATCTGACCATTTCCCGTTGTTAGCCCGCATTGATTTGTCTGCAATCTCCGCTGCTGCAAATTCCGGTTAGGGTTATCTTACAACCAACGGGAAAATAAGTGCACACAAACCATGTCCTGAAAATATGCCCAGCAGGATGGCGTCCGTGGTCCCTTGCCGGCCAAATTTCGTCGATACTGGAAGGCAAAGAGCTTTCTTCAATGTGCCTTTTTTGAGTGCAGCGTCATAGTGATAGAGTGTTGGAGCGTCCTGACACTTACTGAAG
>WOUX01000145.1 GCA_009773075.1 bacterium
GTTTATTACCTTCCCAATTGTTTTAGGATCAACCCCTCGTAAAACTACTCCCAGAGAACCTGATTTTGAACTTAGCATTGCCTGGGTATATGTAAATGGGGTTGCAGATTTCACCCCTTTTACCTTCTCAATCTTTCTCATTATTCTTTCATAATCATCCAACCCTTCGTTCTGTTTCAGCACTACTATGTGAGAATAGTATCCCAGGATCTTGCCTGTAAGATCCTCCTTAAACCCAGTCATGACCCCTATTACCACAATAAGTGTCATAACCCCTATCGCGACTCCTCCAATAGAAATAAGGGTGATAATAGATATGAAAGTTTGTTTTCTCTTGGCTTTTAAGTACCTTAATCCTATAAATAGTTCGTAAGACATACTACCTTCGCGTTAGTTGCTTCGCAACAAACTTGAGAAGTCAGAATTCAGCAGTAAGAACGGGAATAATCTTCTTCTGAATTCTGACTTCTGGTTCCTGACTTATCTCGGGGAATTTCGGGGTTAACCCCGAGTCCACTCGATCAAGTCACACACACTCACTTACTCCCGGCTTCTCAGCTGGGGGAACAGAATTACGTCGCGAATAGAAGCAGCATCGGTAAAAAGCATAACCAGCCTATCTATTCCAATGCCTTCACCAGCAGTGGGAGGCATACCGTATTCTAAAGCTTTGATAAAATCCTTGTCTAACATACCAGACTCATTATCAGTTTCTCCCTTTTGCCTAAGTTCTGTTAAAAACCTTTCCTTTTGATCTATTGGGTCATTAAGTTCTGAGAAGGCATTTGCTATCTCTCTTCCGCAAATAAAAAGTTCGAATCTATCAACCTCATCCGGGTTTTCATCGTTTCTGCGAGACAGGGGCGAGGTATCCGTAGGGTAATGAGTAATAAAAGTAGGTTGAATTAAATTGGGTTCTGCAACTTCTTCGAAGATTTGGATCAAAAGATTACCTAATCTCATTTTTCTATCCATCTGAAGTCCAATCTTTTGTCCATATTCCATTAGTTTTTCTTTATCCCTGAGAGCCCCTTCCTTAAGTTCACTGTGTTTTATTATCGCTTCTTTTATAGTCAAACGTCTCCAGGGTGGTGTAAAATCGAGTTTCACACCTTGGTATTCAAACTCTAAACTATTAAAGAGAGCCCTTGCAATACGAGTTAATAACTCTTCTGTGAGATCCATAAAATCCAGATAGGTGGCATAGGACTGATAAAACTCCAGCATGGTAAATTCTGGGTTATGCTGGGTTGATATTCCTTCATTCCGAAAATTTCGATTAATCTCATAGACCCTTTCCAATCCACCAATAACCAATCGTTTTAAATACAATTCTGGGGCAATTCTTAGATAGAGATCCATACCCAGTGTGTTATGATAGGTTTTGAATGGACGGGCAGTAGCTCCTCCAGGTATAGACTGCATCATTGGAGTCTCAACTTCTAAAAAGTCTCTTTCATTAAGAAATTCTCTAATAAGCTGTATGATGCGAGTTCGTTTGTAAAGTATCTCTCTCGCCTGGGGATTAACAATTAAATCCAGGTATCTCTGTCGGTATCTGGTCTCAATATCTACTAACCCATGCCATTTTTCTGGAAGGGGCCTCAATGCCTTGGTTAAAAGTTTAACCTCGTCAACATATACCGTTAATTCCTGGGTCTTGGTTCGGAAGGGTTTTCCACAAATACCAATAAAATCACCAATATCGAATTTTTTGGAAATTCTAAAATTCTCTTTTCCAATAAGATCCTGACGTATGTATGCCTGAATCTTACCTTTTCTGTCCTGCATGTGCAGAAAGATAGCTCTGCCGAAATTTCGAATGGCCATTATCCTTCCAGCAAGAGAAAACTTTTCCTTTACCTTTTCTAAATCCTCATTACCTTTATCTTTAAATTCTTCTAAAATATCCTGAGTAACGTGGGTCACTTTAAAGTTATTAGTGTAGGGATTTATACCATCTCGCCTCAGCTCTTCGATCTTCTTGACCCTCTGTAATATAAGTTGACTCTGCTCATCCATCTTGTGCCTTTCACCTCTTAAAGAAAAATAATTTAAGCTCTGAAGGTTATCGCAATTTGTTTTTGTAGTCAAGTCAAAAGAATTGGCTGGCAAATTCTTCTTGACATCACACATCGTTAACATATACTCTTCGAGAGCTTTGGAGCAATTACCCCTGAGAGCCAATTCATACTTTTTTAAAGCTCTCTAAACACAAGACATCGAGGGAAAGAGTTATGTACCATGGAGAATAATCCTACAACGGGAAGGGTGATTGCTGTCTGCATAAGCAAAGATAAGAGTACCAAGAAGGAAAATATAAATAGAGGCAAAGCAATCAAAGGCTTCGGCTTGGAAGGCGACGCCCATGCTGGCAATTGGCATCGTCAGATAAGTCTGCTCTCTATTGAGAGCATCCAAAAGATGAGGGATAAGGGGCTGGATGTTGGTCCTGGAAATTTTGCTGAGAATATAACCACACAGGGGATTGATTTATTAAAACTGCCTATTGGAACAAAACTCACCATAGGGAAACATGCCCTGCTGGAGGTAACCCAGATTGGTAAAATCTGTCATAGCAGGTGCACTATCTTTTACCAGGCTGGCGACTGTGTGATGCCAAAGGAAGGAATCTTTGCAAGGGTACTAAGAGATGGCATAATAGAGATTGAGGATGAGATAAAGGTGGTAAAGGAATATGAGATTAGTGGATGAGATAAAATTTGATGAAAAGGGGCTAATACCAGCCATCATTCAGGATTACAAAAATAATGAAGTGCTAATGCTTGGTTATATGAATAGAGAGGCAGTTAGTAAAACCTTAGAATCCGCCAAAGTCCATTTCTGGAGCCGATCCAGAGGCAAAATGTGGGTGAAAGGAGAAACCTCCGGACATACCCAAAGGGTCATGGATATATTCTTCGACTGTGATATGGATACAATACTAGTAAAGGTAGATCAGAATGTAGCCGCATGTCATACCGGATACAGGAGCTGTTTTTATAGAACGGTAAAGGGAAATGATTTGATAATCTGCGGTGAAAAGCTATTTGAGGAGAAAGAGGTTTATCAAAAATAAACGCTCTGTAGCTCTATTTGCGAGGCAACTTAAGGACCTGGGTTGCTATCACCGTTCGTTGGATCTCTGAAGAACCGCCCCAGATAGTCAAACTTGTTGAGTTGACCCATCCCATGGTTGCCTGGTGTATGGAATTATCAAACTCCTCAAGGTTATACCAGGACTGGCCATAGGGTCCCAGCGCCTCTATATTCAAGTCCATTACACGCCGATAAAGCTCGGAACCGTAGACTTTCAGAAATGATGCCTCGGGACCGGGTGCCGAGCCAATCTTTAACTGCGACAGTATTCGGAAGAAGGTATACAAGAGGGAGTTACAGTCTACCTCTAATGCGGCCAATTTACTCCTGAAGGCAGGATCCTGTATCAGAGGTTTCCCTCTATAAATGGTTTTTGCTGAATTTTTTCGGACTGTCTCAATGGCATAAATCAGTTCACCGACTGGAAAGGCATTTAACCGTTCATGTTGCAGGAGCGCCCCGGCAAGTTTCCAGCCTTCACCCATCTTCCCCACTAAATTTTCTTTAGGGACCCGAACGTCATCAAAGAAAACCTCACAGAAAGGCGCGTGGTCCGTCAATGCCTCAATAGGGCGTATAGTTATGCCCGGGGTTTTCAAGTCTGCAAGCAAGAAACTGATACCTTCCTGCTTTTTTCCGGATGAATCCGTTCGCACGAGCAAGAAAATCCAATCGGCATGGTCCGCCATGCTTGTCCATGTCTTCTGCCCGTTGAGAACAAAGTGATCCCCTTCAAGGACAGCCTTCAAATTAAGGCTTGCCAGGTCCGATCCGGCATTGGGTTCCGAAAACCCCTGACACCAAATAGTCTTACCGGACAACATGTCGGGGATGAACCTATCCTGTTGCTCTTTGGTCCCATGCTGCAACAGCAACGGGGCCAACATTCCGAGCGAAACGAGTTTCGTTTTAAGCCTGGGCGCACCGCAATGGCTGTACTCATAATTGAAGATAAATTGTTCCGTCTCGCTCAAACCTGCGCCGCCCAACTCTTTAGGAAACTCAGGAACAATCCACCCTTTCTCATAAAG
>WOUX01000146.1 GCA_009773075.1 bacterium
CAACTAAATAGAACCGTCCCAGTTATTCCCAGTTATTCCCCTTCAGTCAATTTAACCGAGTCGGGTTCTACAGCTATCGTATCCCAAATATCCTCTACCAGTTGAATTCTCTCTGGGATCGACAGATCAAAAGTATCGGTTACAGAAAGCGTCTTCATAATCCATATCCTCCTTTTTCCTTTTGCATCTAAAATGTTATTAAGTGACAAAACGAGTGTAGCAGAAACAGGCTTTTTTGTAGAATATCTAATCGTGCTTGTCAGGGCATGATACGATTCTATAGAAAAACCAACTGCCTGCTATATATCGATTATCTCCAAGCCTAAGAACTTAACCATAGGATCGAAATCCCTGTCGTCATGCAACAATGTTAACTGATGGTGGACACAGAAAGTTCCAATAATGACATCTATGGTCTTTCTCACGGTCACGCCCTTCTTCCTCAGGAATCTATAGTTTATAGCGCTCTCTATGGCTAATAGCTGTCCTCCCATCGACATAAATGGGATACCTAAGAGAATGTCCATGGCTATCTTGAAGTCTTTATCATTCTGAAATCCCTGAAGAACTTCGGTTAGGATAAGATCACTTATGATGATGGGTGTATTTCCAAGTGAAGAATCCAGCCAGTCCGTCTGAGTTGTTTTATTGCCGTTGAAGTAGTCGATCCAGACGGACGAATCAACGAGAATCATTTGTCTAACCTCATCTCGTCCAGATTGCCGGACCATTTTAGTTTTCCTCGAAAACGCTTAATTTCCTTCTGACGTTTCACTTGCACCAACAGCTTTAATCCTTCTTCTATGGCATCCTTTTTTGTTTTTAGACCGGATGCCTTGAGGGCGGCTTCCATAAGATCGTCATCTACGACTACATTCATTCTCATTTCTTACCTCCTATGTGTATATATATGCCATATCATACACATTAATTGGACTATTTGAAAGGTTTATTTTTGGGGCTAGTATTTGATCTTTACCAGGAACAACCCCTGTGGAGGTGCCGTTATACCGGCCTTTTTCCTGTCTTTAGCTCTAAGTATCTCTTCAAATTCACTTACCCCGATCTTCCCCTTGCCCACATCTGCCAGCGTTCCCACAATATTCCTTACCATCTGCTTTAAAAAGGCATTGGCTTCAATCTCAAAGATTATGAATCCCTTGGTATCTTTATCAAGGGATATGTCGTAAACCTCTCTGATGGGGTTATGGCTGTTGCAGCCTGATGCCTTAAAGGAAGAAAAATCGTGTTTCCCGATTAGGCACTGCACGGCCTTTTTCATTTCTTTAATGTCCAATTTGAAAGGTATAAACCAGGAAAAATTGCGGTATAGAGGAGAAGGGAACCTCTGGTTCAGGATGACATATCTGTATATCTTGCTTTTGGCGCTGTATCGCGCATGGAAGTCTTGTTCTGCCTCACTTATTTCTTTAATAGCAATATCAGGAGGAAGCAGACTGTTCAGTCCCATCTGGATCTTGTTTATGTCCAGTCGAGACCTGGTAGAAAAGTTTGCCACCTGTTCTACAGCATGAACACCTGCGTCCGTCCTTCCTGCTGCGATCAGCTTGATCTCTTCCTGGGTGATTTTCTGCAACCTGTCCTCGATGGTCTCCTGGATACTCACTGCATTGGGCTGAATCTGCCAGCCGTGATAGTTAGTGCCATCGTATTCGATTACAAGCCTGATATTCCGCATCTCCTTTAATCTTCCCCAGAATGTTTGGCTCTCTCGTTCACGCAGTATATACCCTCTCCTGCCCTGGCCGGTCTGAAACACTGATTGTCGGATATACAGGCAGCTTTTCGAATATCCCCTGCCTGCCAACGATTGATCAACGATGGTTCCCGGATAAAGGGACGGCTCATGGAGATATAATCAGCCACACCCTCATCTACGAGTCCCCTGGCTACATTATAGGATCGCATTCCCCCTACGAGAATCAGGGGGACCTGGATTTTTTCCTTAAAGGCACGTGCCTCATTTCGAAAGTATGCCTCTTTCCCTTCCGATTTAATCCCTATCCTGCTAGGACCCAGCTTAAAAGCAGTAGGAAGACCTCCGCTCAACTCGATGGCATCGATCCCTTCCCTGGCAAGCATACTCCCTGCCTGAATGGAATCCTTCAATGTTAAACCATTCTCGACGAAATCTTGGACATTTATTTTTACCATAATTGGGTAATCTGGCCCAACTTCCATCCGAATTGCCTGAAACACTTCCAAAAGGGCCCTTGCACGATTCTGTATATTACCGCCATACGCATCGTTACGATGATTGTATAAAGGAGATAGAAACTGACTGAGGAGATATCCATGAGCAGAATGGATTTGAACACCGTCAAACCCGGCCTTTTTAGCTCTCGCCGTTGCCTGAGCAAAGGCCTGAGCGATCTCATTAATATCCTGGATAGTCATCTCCTTTTGTGGTAATTTTGACTCGGTTTTTACCGCTGAAGGGGCTATAGAGGGTTGTCCTGTCAGCTCTCCTATGGCACGGAACCCGGCATGAGCAAGCTGCATAACTATCTTACCGTCTTTTTCATGGACTGCACGGGTCATCTCCTCAAGACCATGAATTAGCTCGTCTTTGTAAACGCCAAGCTGTTGAGGACTTGCCTGCCCATCGCGACGGACATAGGCATGGCCGGTAATAATCAGCCCAACGCCCCCTTTTGCAAGGGTGACCATCAAATCAACCAACCCTGGAGTACATGTCCCATCTTCTTCTGCCATTCCCTCCCAGGTAGCCGATCTGACAAACCGGTTCTTTAGTACCATGCCGTTAATTGTACTTTGTTCAAATAGTTTGTTCATTTATATGAAGCTCCTTTGATTTTTGCATCTTTTGCGATCTTAAAGGTTGATGGCTTCGCAAAAAGTCCATCTGCGGCGTTGCACTGCATCCTTCCCCTGCTTTCGCAGGGGCAGGCTTGTTGCAGGTTAACTCTAAGTGCGCCACTCCTCAGGATTTGAGCGCCTTGCATCTGGAGCTTTTTACTTTGCCATCCCAATTTTGACCTACTACGGAAATAAAACCTTATTTTCATGCTTCGTGTCGCCATACGAGGTATGGGGGTTTTTTACGAGTCCATTAAATTTATCTTAAAAAATTATTACAAAAAAGTCAAATTACCATATATCTTGCCAGCAGTTTGGGAGGACTGCCTGCGCCGGAGAAGAACATTGATATCCTCAATAAAGATGGCTATAGGAAAATTTACTTAAGAAAAAGACATGTTATACCGATAAAAGATTATGGAAATTTTAACAGGACTTACATCAAATAAAACGGGGGAAGGAATGGAAAAAAGAGAAGAAAGAAGGGTACACAACAGGAAAGATTGTCAAATTACAGTAAAATTGATAACCGACAAAAGGGAAGATCTTATAGAAAATGGTATTACTAATATTAGTGCACACGGTCTCTTTGTTAAAACCTTTGCCCCTTTACCTATTGGCACTAAATTGGGCGTAGAGTTTGATATTCCAGAAGCCAATAAGGTTATTAGCTGTAAAGGCAAGGTTATGTGGGGATACAAGGCAGATCCATTGAGGGGTGGTAGGGATGTGCCTGGGATGGGAATAAAGACAGAAAATCTAAACCAACAAGATATGAGCTTAATTTCAAGATTTGTTAATAACTCCAATTAGTTCAGCTTGAAAAATTCCCTTTTCGGTTTTTTGAAGCTTTGCTTCTCCAATAGGGGTTCCCCCAAATCCTGTTCACATTTCTCTAACGGGAACTTTTTTCCATTCTGACTCTTCAAGTTTGTTGCAAAGCAACTAAGCTGGGCAAGAGTATTTGTTCTTAAATACCTTTACAGCCCTAAATAACTGTTCATCATCCCTATACGCTCTAAAATTTTCGATGGAGTCCAAATCTATTTCTTCTATACCATTTTTACTTATAAAGAGAGGGACTCCAAGGCATATCTCATTTTCTCCTATACATGTCTTCTTAGTCAGGGTTATAACTGTACGGATATTACTCTGAAATGCTTTCATGATGGCTATTACAGCAATTCCAACAGGAAAATCCGCTCTCTCTCCACAGTAGTATTCAATAAGGGGTTTCACAGATAACCGTGTGGGTATAGGATAGCCGTTTATATAATTAAAGGTAGGAGAGACATTTTCCAATATTTGGCCCGTTGGTGGTTCGCAGTTTATCCGAAGCACACTCTTATATATTACCATGCCTCTCAGTTCATGATTGCCACCAACCAGCCCATCTACAGAGATTTCAACGGGCAAATCTAACTCCTCCCTGATTTCCCTTTGAAGCCTTAAAGAATCCAATACAGGCCCTATCGCAACAACCCTCTTGAAATATTTGGAAAAGACCCACGTACATAACTCGTTTGGATTGCTTACCACTATTACCATTTCAGGGGGACGGGACGGGTTTTCTTTGATAGACCTAGCACAATTCTCAAAAATAGCCTTGTTCTCATGCATCAGGGTTGTTCTGTCGGAAGCCTTACCTATACCTTTTGGAATGGTCTTCCCCGCACACATTATTAGGAGTTCTCCATCAACTCTGTCATAAGAATCGACAAATTCGATATTTGGTAAAACCCCATCCATACCGTCTTTTAACTTTTCAATTAAGGCGTAATAAAAGTTTTTGTCCTTGCCTTGAGAGGCCTTTTTTGGTCTGCCGAATAGCTGGATTTTTTCGCAGTCTGGTAATGCTTGCTCTGTTAGAATACGCTTGAGAATTTCACTTCCCATTGCTCCGCTTACACCAATAATGGTTACAGTCTTGAATCTTCCTATAGCACCATAAGGGTCTTTTTTGTACTTTAGCTTTTTGGAAAAGTAGATCCTCTCTCTCGAAAGATTTTTTTTCTCTTTATGTCTTGAATAGCATCTGGACAGGTATTTAAAAGTGACCCCTATCTGTTTTGGAGCTACTAATTTTTTCCCGGTCTCGAATTCTATACAAGGATTATGTATTTCTTGCACTTACCCCTCAACCCTGGGAAAGATCGGTTCAATCTTTGATACGGTAGTGCTTTCTCCTATTTTCCCCCACTCGGTTATATCATCCAATCTCTGAGTGTGTAAATCCTCCTTTATCCCTAAAGATGCCCATATCTTCTCAGCAGTACTCGGCATAAAGGGAAAGAGAAGGACAGTAATAACCCTCAGGGCATCTACGATATTATATAATACAGCATTCAATCTTCCTGTCTGGTCTTCTTTTTTTGCCAGGGTCCAAGGTGTGCTCTCGTCTATATACTTATTCACAGCAGCTATGAATCCCCAAATGACAATTAATGCCTTGCTAAAGGCCAGTTGATCCATCTGGTTGATTACGCCTTCAACAGTCTTTGAAGCATCACTTCTCAATCTCTCATCGATCTCTAAGTGTCCGGATGGTTTATGAAGAGCCCCCTTGAAATATTTAATAACCATTGCCAGACTGCGACTCACCAAATTTCCAAGGTCATTTGCCAGATCAGAATTCAACCTGTTAACCAAGGCGCTCTCACTGAAATTGGCATCCAATCCGAATACCATCTCTCGCATAAGAAAATACCGAAAGGCATCGAGACCATACTTGTCTTTTAAGCTAAGGGGTTTGATGATATTCCCAAGACTCTTGGATATCTTGTTTTTATCTATGTTCCAGTAGCCATGAACATTTAAATGATTAT
>WOUX01000147.1 GCA_009773075.1 bacterium
TAAAGTTTTTGATTTTCAACTTTAACGCGGAGGATCTGTTTTAGAAAAGGAATGAATGCTCGGATCAGAGCACTATAGGCAGGAGAAAATATGGATGATCTCAAAGTATTCTAGGTCCTAATACTGATTTGCCCCAATTGCTCGGCTTGGGGCAGGATGGTGAAAATAGATAGCAAGGATAGGATAGCGGGCAGGTCACTTCTCATATAGTATAGAGGGCCTCCATATAAACAAAAGGCAAGCATATATGATCTATGCTTGCCTTTTGTTTTCCCCCTCGATTTTTAAACTCTGCAATCCTAATCTATTTAACTGATTCTTTTAATTTCTTCCCTGCTTTAAATTTGGCTACCTTAGTAGCGGGAATTTTTATGTCTTTTCCTGTTTGAGGGTTTCTGCCCTTTCTGGCTTTTCTTTGAGCTACAGAGAATGTACCAAAACCAGTCAGAGTCATCTTTCCGCCTTTTTTCAAGGCACTGGTAACGTTAGTTGTAAATGAATTTAAAGCCTTTTCAGCACTTGCTTTACTTATCTTTGCATCTTTTGCTATTTTGCTTACTAATTCTGCTTTTGTCACTGTTTGTTCCTCCTCTCTTTTTAGTTAGGTATTTCTTTTAAAGTGTTTTTTCTCATCAAAACATCAACTCACTCGATCTGTTCTCTCCCTATAAACTTATAATTGGATGTTGTACCTCTGCTCCCCCCCCTTTCCTTTAATAATTAAAAAGCGTCTAATTTGTTAAACAACCCAAATCTCCCCTGATTTTTATCAATAAAAGTAACGCAATTTTAGCTTCGACAACTTTCCCCATAGAACTATAATCAGTAGGGATTTCTGCCCATATAGCATAGAGGATTGAAGCTTGTCAAGGAAAAAATACATTGGACTACAACTTACAAGTTCAAGTTGACATGTTGCCGGCATTTTATTATTATCTACGCCAAATTAGCTGAATAACACCGCTTATGTAATGTCAACCCGAAAGCTGGATAACTATTGGAGAAAACCTTTGACCAAAAGGATCTGCATAGAACAGTACATAAACTTTGATAAGAGTATCGACATACTGGTATATAGAGATGGAAAGCTTCTGGATTATTATCACGACTGTCCATACAGAAATATTGATGAAATCCTAAAGAGAATAAAAGAAGAAAATGAAGATGCAGTTTTCGAATATTCTTGCTCAGGAGAACTATGCACAGGTGGCTGGATAAGGTGGGAAATAAACTGGTTATATTGTCAATCATCTTGATCTGTCTCCTTGTCAGTGCAGTTTATAATTTAGCGGATGAGACCTTGGGTGAAACGGAAAGGACCCCCCAAATCCCCACTTCCGTGCTGTCAGGCACTGATAGGGATAAAATCGTAAAAGTTATTGAGGATTATACTGTATTCAAAAAAACAAAAGGTGTGAGGTTTGAAGCTAACCCATCAATATATAAATATCTCCTGGATAGACTCCCTTTAGCAACAAGCATCATCCGAGGATTGAATATTCGTAACCTCGTCATTACCAAGAACAAAGACCAATCTTTTCATTTTAAAGATGGAGAAAGTATAATCGGAGACTTTAGATTGATACATAGGGATCCAAGAACCATTGTATTTTATTGTAATGGACAATACAACGGAAATGTCATTAAGAAACTCATGGGGAAGGCAGTAGTAATTGTGGAATACCGGGAAGACCATAAGGGAGAAGCCATTGAAAATGTCTTTTACATCTATCTGAAGGCAAATAACAGGTTTGTTGAGTTGATGATTAAGGTTTTTAAACCTCTAGTAAATATGGTTATAGATAGAAAAGTATTGTCTTATATGTATACCGCCAGAGAAGTATGTGAAAGGATAACTAAGGATCCAGGTGGGGTATATAAGAGCATAAAGTATAGTAAAGAGGTTAGCAAGAATGAATTAGAGGAATATAGAAGGTTTTTTCTTTACAAAACCATAGAAAAGAGGAATTGAATCATGGCAGGGGAATATGAATATCCAAAGATCATATTAAAGATTGTATCCCAAAATGGGATTTGTATATGAGAGGAAGCGATTTTATGGATGAAAGATACCGATGGAATATTCTGGTCTTAACCTATATATCTATGCTCGCCTTTGCTTTTGTATTTCAAGCCATCCCCCCTATTTTAAGTCTGATTATCCAGGAATTGCACATCTCTCACACCCAGGCAGGACTTCTTATGGGTCTCTTTGCTCTGCCGGGAATATTCCTGTCCATACCAGGGGGGATACTATTTGATCTCTATGGAACAAGGAAGATAGCCGTTTTCTGTTTTATTTTGATGATTATTGGGACCATAATAGTAATCTTTGGCGGAACCTTCCTCCTCCTTGCTATAGGAAGGATAATTTCGGGAGTTGGCGCCTTAATTCTTGCAATAGGTCTGCCTCAATTTCTCTCCCAATGGTTCAAGGGAAAAGAGTTGGGCATAGCCATGGGGATATATAATACCGCTATGCCGCTGGGTACAATAATATCTTTTACCACTTTGGGATGGTTAGGGAAGAACCTGGGTTGGCAAGCGTCCGTTTCAGTTAGCGGCATCCTCACCTTTATAGCCCTGATAGTCTTCCTTCTCTTCTATAAACCAGTTCCTGCCATTATAGGCAAACCTTTTAGTGAGAAAAGGGTGGGGCTGGGCAACTTTAAGGAAGCAGGTATTTCAATATGGCTTGTAGGGATCGCATGGATGTGGTTTAACGCATCAATAATCTCCTTTACTACTTTTGGACCAGACTTCTTTATAGCGGATAAGGGTTTCAGCATAGAGTTTGCTGGATTTCTTGCCAGTTTCGTCATGTGGGGCTCCCTCATTTTCAGTCCTGTGGTTGGCTACCTTATAGATAAAATTGGTTTTAAAGAGGTTCTGATAGCCATGGGTGGTCTTGCTTTAGGAGTTCTTATGTTCTTCATTCCCTATGCTACTACCCTACTCATATTCTTGATGGCACTAATAGGGGTTTCAGTAGCCCTTGTCCCTGCACCTGTATTCTCTTTACCGTCGGATCTTATGAAACCTCAAAATCTCGGTTTTGGTTTTGGTGTTATATCCACCTGTTTAAGCATTGGGATGGTTGTGGGCCCTTATCTAATCGGGTTGATCAGAGATTGGACAGGTTCTTACAATATGAGCTTCGGGGTTATGGCCGGTTTCGCCCTCTGTGTAACCATAACCATGCTTATTCTTCGCTCCCCAGCCTTCTCCAAAAGATGATTGACTCGTAAAAAGTCAAAATTGGGATGGCAAAGTAAAAAGCTCCAGATGCAAGGCGCGCAAATACTGAGGAGTGAAGCGTACTTAGGGGTACGCTGCAACGACGAAGGATGCAGCGTAACACAGCAGATGGACTTTTTGCGAAGCCATCAAAGATAGTTCCCAAATATCATCAATCAACCCACTATTCCCTCTACCTATTCTCATTTAGGTAGGAGATGTCCTTTGCTCTTTCACGTCTCGTCTTATAGATCATCCTTGAAATAACCCCCACAACCAAAGATATACAAATCAATATGATAAAACTAGAAGAGAAAAAGAGCATAACGAATTCATGGGCATTTTTCATGTAGTATGAACTGATCAACAAATTTATGCCGAAGGCTAAAAACCCAAGTATAACAAATATCAGAAAGATATACTTTGTCCACCACATATAGTTCTTCATAAAAAACCCTATAAAGATAATTAAAGGACCCTTTTAATCTGTCCTAAAAGTCTCCAATCCATACAATACAAAAGTACACGAACGATAGGTACTAAACACTTAGTATAAAAAGGTCAAACTGTCAAGGATTTTCAGTCTGTTACTGTTTAGGTAACAATGTCTCTAACTTCTGTTCACATAAGACTTATTTTCTTGACCAGAAGGTACCTTTCTGCTAGCTTATTTTAACTCTAAAGAAAATTTTCCAGTTTTCAGTATGAACTAATTGGTAAATTAGCAGGAACCTTATTTGCCATCGAGGAAAATAAATATGAACAATGTTGTAGACAAAAACTCCGCTTTACTCGTTGCTACGTTGGCATCTTTCCTTACGCCTTTTATGGGCTCTTCTGTTAACATTGCTCTTCCCTCGATTGGGAAAGAATTCTTCGCCATGGATGCGGTTTTGTTAAGTTGGGTTGCCACCGCATATCTTTTAGCCGCCGTAATGTTCCTTGTCCCTTTTGGAAAGATAGCAGATATACACGGGAGAAAGAGGTTTTTTACTTACGGCATAGTGATTTTTACCGTTTCCTCTTTCCTTTCTGCTATCTCAACGTCTGCTATCGTACTTATAGCCTTCCGGGTTTTGCAGGGAGTAGGAAGTGCGATGATATTTGGGACTAGTATGGCCATCTTAACTTCGGTATTTCCTGTGGGAGAAAGAGGCAAAGCTTTGGGAATAACTGTTGCTGCGGTCTATTTAGGGCTGTCTCTTGGGCCATTTTTAGGTGGATTTTTAACACAGCATTTTGGTTGGAGGAGCATTTTTCTTATAACTGTACCTCTAGGCGTGATAATAATCGGTTTTATTCCCTGGAAATTGA
>WOUX01000148.1 GCA_009773075.1 bacterium
TATTAACCAAAGGCTGCTGACGGGTAAAATTTGACCCTGATACATCTACATGGAACCTCAGACACATAGCCTTTGGGTCAGTGGCTCCGAATTCTTCCTTCATGGTCCTGGCCCATATCTTCCTTGCAGCCCTGAGTTTGGCTATCTCCTCAAAGAAATCCCTGTTCGCGCCCAGAACAGGGCTCAATCTGCTGCCAATGGTATTTATATCCAGGCCCCTCTTTAGCATCTCTCGTATCAATTCGTTACGAATGGCAATGGTAAACGCTATCTCGTGTATGGCATTCCCACCGGCCTCCTGTATGTCATAAGAGCTGGTAAACCAGATGTTCCATTTCGGGAGGTTTCTATACGCATACTCACAGAAATCATTCCCCCATCTTCCCAGGGTAGAAAAACCTCCTTTATGGACAAGCCAATCCATTCGGCTCGGAAATACCGATGGTCCGTAATAGAATATCGCACCTCCTATTCCTCTAAGCTTGCTTATATCATAGCCCCTTTTCTTTGCCGTCAATATATAAGATTGCCATACATCAGGATAGAAGGCGTCAGAAGACAAACTCAACTCATCTAACGGCAGTCCTTCACTCAATATCTCCACATCCCTGAATGTGTGCAGGGCAACACCGCAGACCCCCAACTGGCCCTCAGCCATGGGCTGATCAGGTTCAATTCCATACAGGGTGGGGCCATCCAGCTCCCAATCAAGTGCACTGACCCCCTGTTCCACCAGAAATTTGCATCTTTCATTGAACTTTTCCGGTGTGGAAAGTCCTGCAATCTCACGAATATTCCATAGCTTACCCCTGTACATCAATGGATGATGTCCTCTTGTAAAAGGATACTGTCCAGGAAGACCTATATCCTTATCAAAATCAATACCTGAAACATCCTTAGGGGTATACAAGTTCTTTACAGAGATACCCGAGTCTGTGGTAAAGTCTGTTGCTGCCTCCCGGTATGCCTCCTTGATTTTCTTCCTTCTGATCTCCTCAGTTTGACTACTCATCGGATCCTCCTATCCCAGGACACCCCTGTTGTCAATACAAAACCAAAACTCGATTGTCTTGCTGGGTCGTCTCAGTTTTTACTTGACTACTGCTTGTCGTTTAGAATAGATTTATAAAGAAGATTGGTAAAGCCATACAGTTTTTTGCCAACCTATTGAATGAAGGAAAGGGTTATGAGAGAAGATACAATACCCACCCTGTTTCTGAGCCGAGTCCAGAAATACGGCGACAGGGTTGCTCTCAGAAAGAAGGAGTATGGAATCTGGAAAGACATATTATGGAAAGAATATGGCGAAAATGTAAAGTACGTTAGTCTGGGTCTTATCGCCCTTGGGTTGAAAAAAGGTGAGTGTGTCACCCTGATCGGTGAAAATCGTCCTGAATGGCTGTATGTGGATCTGGGTATCATGGCTGCAGGTGGAATTACGTCAGCCATATATACTACTAATTCGCCGGAGCAATGTGAATATATCATAGAACACTCAGAGGCAAGATTCCATATAGCAGAGGACGAGGAACAATTAGACAAGGTATTGAAGGTCAGGACAAACTTACCTAAACTGGGAAAGATAATTGTCATTGATATGGAAGGGCTAAAACACTTTAATGACCCGATGGTGATGAGCTTTGAATATCTTATAAAATTGGGTAGGGATTTAGAGAAAAAATACCCCGACCTCTTCGAAACCCGATTGAATGAAGCTAAACCGGAAGATACAGCACTGTTAATTTATACCTCAGGGACTACCGGTCCTCCCAAAGGGGCGATGTTGTCCCATGCCAATATCGTATGGACAACGGGTGCAATAAACGATGCCCTCCCCCTGTATGACACGGATGAGGTATTGTCTTTTCTACCCCTTTCACATATAGCAGAAAGGATGTTCTCCGTTTTCTTGGGCATAAGGTACGGGTATACTGTAAATTTCATTGAAAATACCGATACTGTTACCCAGAATATGGTTGAGGTATCCCCCACTGTTTTCTTCGCTGTCCCTAGGATATGGGAGAAGTATTCCTCCACCATTACCATCCGCATGAGCGAGTCTACCTTGTTGAAAAAACTGATCTATCATTTGAGCTTGAAGATAGGTGAAAAGGTTACAGACTTGAAACTGAAGAAGGGGAAGCCCCCTTTTTTATGGCGGATTATCTATCTCGTTGCCCACTTCAGTGCATTCCGTAAATTAAAAGAAAGGTTAGGCTTTGACAGGGTAAGATTGGCTATATCCGCAGCAGCCCCTATTTCTCCCGATGTTTTGCAATACTACCATAGTATTGGTATTCCCCTAAGAGAAATCTACGGCCAAACAGAGGATTGTGGTCCAACCAGTGTCCACCTGGGAGATGACATAAAGATCGGTACTGTGGGGCAGGCTGTCCCGGGTGTGCAGATTAAGATTGCCGAAGATGGTGAAATACTGGTCAAAGGACCCAATGTGTTTCAGGGTTATTTCAAAAACCCTGAGGCTACCCATGAGACATTAATAGATGGCTGGCTGCACTCAGGAGATGTAGGGGAGTTAGATGAAAAGGGGTATCTACGGATCACCGACAGGAAAAAGGATTTAATAATTACAGCAGGGGGTAAGAATATTGCCCCTCAGAATATTGAAAACCAGCTTAAATTCAGTCCCTATATCAATGATGCCATAGTGATCGGGGATGGAAGAAAGTACCTAACGGCTTTAATTATGATCGATGAGGACAATGTTGTAAAATATGCCCAGGACAACCGCATCCCCTTTACAACCTATTCTGATCTGTCAAAAAATACAGAGATTAAGCGGTTGATCACCACGGAGGTGGAAAAGGTAAACAAGACCATGGCCAGTGTTGAAACCATAAAGAAGTTTACCATATTTGACAAGAGACTGGACCAGGAAGGCGGAGAACTAACTCCCACTATGAAGGTCAAACGGAAATATATCAATGAGATGTACAAGGACATAATAGAGTCTATGTACTCAGGTAGATAGACTGAAGGCGGAAGACTGTTAGGACACTTCAGCCTTCGGTCTTCAGCCTAAACACCTGAGTAGTTACGATTCTGCTACAAGGGGATAGGGCATTCAGTGGGGTAAAATTGAAGGACAAAGAATCCATTTTGATAGTTGATGATGAAGAAGAATTCAGAGAGTCCCTGAAGGTAATGCTCAAGGATCATTACAAGATTTTTACTGCCGAGAAGAACCAAACAGCCCTGAATATCATCGAAGGCAATAAAATTAATGTAGTACTCCTCAGTTTCGATACATCTAAGGCTGAAGGGGTGAACTTTGTCAGAAGGATAAAGGAGGTTAATGAAGAGATCGACGTAGTTCTAGTTTCGTATCTGGGTATTTTAAGAAGTCTGCCGGGGTATTTAAGGTTAGGCGTCACTCTCTGTGCAACCAGACCCACGGAAGAATCCCATTTCATCTCATTTTTACAAGAAGTCTTCATCAAACAGAGATTCCAGAAAGAGATAGAGCACATCCATTCAGAGGCCAAAGAACGCCATCGTTTTGGACAGATCATCAGCAAAGACAAAAAGATGAGAGAGATATTTGACATTATTAAGGAGGTGGCATCTACCTCAACCACTATCTTGATTACGGGCGAGAGTGGAACAGGAAAAGAACTGGTCGCCAGGGCAATACACTATCAGGGCAACAGAAAGGACAAACCATTTGTGGTGGTGAACTGTGGCGCCATACCTTCAGAACTTATGGAGAGTGAACTCTTTGGTTACGAGAAAGGGGCATTTACAGGTGCACAGGCCCGTACCCTGGGAAAGTTTGAACATTCCAACGGCGGCACCCTGTTTCTTGACGAGGTATCTGCACTGCGTCTTGACCTTCAATCCAAATTGCTCCGAGCCTTGCAAGAAAAGCAGATTCAAAGGATCGGAAGCAACAAGACCATCAATCTGGATGTAAGGGTAATTGCTGCCACTAATATAGATTTAGAAAAGGAGGTCAAGGGAAATAGATTCCGAAGTGATCTTTACTTTCGCCTCAGCGTTGTACCCATCCATCTGCCGCCATTGAGGAAGCGTAAAAATGACATTCCGTTGTTGGCACAGTTCTTTCTTGAAACTTACAACAAGCACCATAATAAGAAGATCGAGGGATTTTCACCTAATGCCCTTGCGACCCTTTGCACGTACTCCTGGCCTGGAAATGTTCGAGAGCTCCAGAATCTCGTCGAAAGGCTGGTTGTCCTTTCCAGACAGGATAAACTAATCACATTGAGTAACCTCCCCATAGAACTGTTTATGGATGGGAAACAGAATGCACAAGAAGTGGAAGAAATAAGAGATGACGAATTAGGGCTAACGAAGATCAAAGAAGGGTTTGAGAAGCGATTCATCCTTCAGACATTAGAAAAGACGAACTGGAACCAAACGGAAGCCGCAAAGATACTTAAAATACACCGAAACACCCTCGTAAAAAAGTTAACCCGACTAAAGATTAGGGATAACGTTCAATCCGTAAACGGAGAGAAATAAGATTCCAATTATAAAGTTGCACACAGAGAGAAGCAATGATGGGCTTTTTTTGCTCCCAAAGATGTGCAATAACCCTGCTATTTAATATCTTACCCTTTTTATAAATATCCTATCATCGAAAAGTGGGTTCTTTTTATATATAAAGTCGGTTTGTAAAAAGTAAGTCATGTCAATATGTTAGAATAAATTTTTTGCAACAATTATTTATCGGTTAGATTGAAAGAATGGAAGTTGGTACAGTTTTTGTATAAATTTATTGTAGGATGTTTAGCTGAAGAAGAGGCTGGCTTTAACTATACCTGGGGATTAAATTCCTGAACGAGGCTACTTAAATAGACTTCGTGAATTTTGGAGTTGTTGGATTACAACTCAAATAAACACCATCTAAAAGGAGGTAGGTAATGGTCAAGATACCGGAAGGTAAGATTTATCATGTTCCTGAAGATCTTGAGGAGGCGTTGGAAGAGATATCA
>WOUX01000149.1 GCA_009773075.1 bacterium
CCGTCAAAGCAATCCGCACAAGAACAAGCAGCAAAAGAGGCATTAAAGAAAAAAGGTTGGGGATAAAAACAATATGTTAAAAATACGCTTACAGAGAATTGGGAGGAGAAATAACCCGAGTTATCGGGTGGTTTTGGTTGAGCATACTTTCAGACCGCAAGGAAAATATATTGAAGACCTTGGCTCTTATAATCCAAAATCAAAACAGAAGAATTTTAATAAAGAAAGAATTTTATATTGGATTTCCAAAGGCGCACAGGTTTCTCCAACAATGCATAATTTTTTAGTTGACGAGAAAATTATTGATAAAGCAAAAATAAAAGCGTGGAAGCCGAAGAAGAAACCCGCCGCAAGTCAGCCTCTGGCTGACAAGCAGACTCTGAAAGTGTTGGCGGGGAACCAAAACTTGACAACCAACCAAAAAGCGAGTAAAATAGAAATAGATAGTAGCACTGCTGACTGAATATTAGAAAAGCAGAAAGGTCGGCTACTACAGCAATCAGTAATTCATTAATTCATTGAAAATATGGCAAAGCCAAAAGATCAGGAATTCTTAGAAGCTATTGTCGAAGGCATTGTCAGTTATCCAAAAGATGTTAAGGTTGACAGAACTGTTGATGAAATGGGCGTGCTCTTGACCTTAAAAGTCAACCCGGAAGATATGGGTGCTTTAATTGGTCGAGGAGGTTCTACTGCAAGGGCTATTCGAACTTTATTGAGAATAGTCGGCGCTAAGAACAATGCTCGAGTCAATCTTAAAATCGAAGAGCCAGAAGGCGGCAAAAGGCCACCTCGCGGTGAGAAAAGAGATGTTGACAGAGTAGTCGACGACTTAAAGCTGTAATTCCTTATATAGATTTACCAAAAACCGTGCTACTATTAACTTAGAGTGCGGTTTTTGTTTACGAATTATGCGTTTTGATATAATAACTATATTCCCAAAAATTTTTGATTCTTATTTTAATGAGTCAATTATTAAGCGTGCGCAGGCGAAAAAGCTTGTTAAAATTAAGACTCATAATTTAAGGGATTATACGAATGATAAGCATAAAACAGTCGATGCTAAGCCCTACGGGGGCGGACCCGGCATGGTGATGATGGTAGAACCGATATACAAAGCCGTAAAGGCTTTGATAAAATCCGAAGCACGAAATCCGAAATCCGAAACAAATTCAAAATCCAAATTTTCAAAATCCAAAACTAAAACCATCCTTTTTTCTGCGAAAGGGAAAAAATTTGACCAGAAAATGGCGAAAAGATTTTCTAAATTAGACCAATTAATTATGATTTGCGGGAGATACGAGGGAGTTGATGAACGAGTGGCGAAATATATTGCTGATGAAGAAGTTTCAATAGGGGATTATGTTTTAACCGGCGGCGAAATCCCAGCAATGATAGTTGTTGATACAGTGAGCCGTTTTATTCCCGGAGTTTTAGGCAAACACGAATCTTTGGAAGAAATCAAAGGCAGTTACCCAGTTTACACCAGGCCGGAACTTTTCAATAAAAAATGGCAGGTTCCCAAAGTTCTATTATCCGGCGATCATAAAAAAATAGAAGAGTGGAGAAAAAGGGCTTGACACGCGAATTATTGTGAGTATAATAGAAAATACATAATAATTAATATAATTCTTATGTAAAAGAGCGATAAAAATCCCTTCGACAAAAGCTCAGGGTAAATAATTGATCTTTAAAACAGAGTTGAGGTTTTTGAATAAGTTCAGAAATTTGAGCTCTGTTTTATTTTGCTCTTTAAAATCTGAATACAGTAGTTTGTGCAAAGCTAGTTAAATCAAATCTTTTATAGTTGTTCTGATACAAAATTAACAATTAACACTTAACATTTAACTATTAACTGTTAATTGTTAAAAGTTAATTGTTATCTTACTGAGAGTTTGATCCTAGCTCAGGACGAACGCTGGCGGCGTGGATAAGGCATGCAAGTCGTACGGAACGTAACATTTTGCGCAAGCAAAATTGTACGTTCAGTGGCGAACGGGTTAGTAACACGTAGGTACCTGCCCTCAACACGGGTATAATCCCGCGAAAGCGGGACTAATTCCCGATAGTTCTCCGACTTCGGTCGAAGTAAAGATATGGAGCAATCCATTTCGGTTAGGGAGAGGCCTGCGGCCTATCAGCTTGTTGGTGAGGTAATGGCTCACCAAGGCAATGACGGGTAGGGGGCGTGAGAGCGCGTTCCCCAACAAGGGCACTGAGACACGGGCCCTACTCCTACGGGAGGCAGCAGTCGAGAATCTTCCACAATGGGCGAAAGCCTGATGGAGCGACGCCGCGTGCACGAAGAAGCCCTTCGGGGTGTAAAGTGCTTTTTCCGTTGAAAAAGTTCTCCGATTTTACATCGGAGTTCTGATGGTAGGCGGAGAATAAGGGGCTGCTAAACTCGTGCCAGCAGCAGCGGTAATACGAGTGCCCCAAGCGTTGTCCGGAATTATTGGGCGTAAAGCGTCTGTAGGGGGTCTGATGCGTTCTTTGTTAAATCCTGATGCTCAACATCAGGGCTGCAGGGAAAACGATCGGACTAGAGGATGTGAGAGGCTGATGGAACTCAGGGAGGAGGGGTGAAATCCGTTGATACCCTGAGGAACACCAAAGGCGAAGGCATTCAGCTGGCGCGTTCCTGACCCTGAAAGACGAAAGCGTGGGGATCGAACGGGATTAGATACCCCGGTAGTCCACGCCCTAAACCATGGGTGCTAGCTATTTGAAGTATCGACCCTTCAAGTGGCGAAGCTAACGCGTTAAGCACCCCGCCTGGGAAGTACGGTCGCAAGACTAAAACTCAAAGGAATAGACGGGGACTTGCACAAGCGGTGGAGCGTCTGGTTTAATTCGACGATAAGCGAAGAACCTTACCAGGGCTTGAAATTCTAGTGAAACTTCCGAGAAATCGGAATCTTCTACAAGGACACTAGAACAGGTGCTGCATGGCTGTTGTCAGCTTGTGGCGTGAGTTGCTCCGTTAAGTCGGGTAACAAGCGCAACCCTTGTCCTGTGTTACAAGTGTCACAGGAGACTGCCCCATTATATGGGGAGGAAGGCGAGGATGACACCAAGTCAGCATGGCCCTCTGATGCCCTGGGCTACACAGGCGCTACAATGGGATTGACAGAGAGTAGCGAAGCCGCAAGGTAGAGCCAATCTCCAAACAATCTCCCAGTTCGGATTGAGGTCTGAAATTCGACCTCATGAAGCTGGAATCGCTAGTAATCGCGAATCAGCCACGTCGCGGTGAATACGTTCTCAAGTCTTGTACTCACCGCCTGTCAAGCCAGAGAAGCCGGGGACACCCGACATCCGAGTCTGACTCGGCTTAAGGTGAATTCGGTGACTAGGGCTAAGTCATAACAAGGCATCCGTAGGGGAACCTGTGGATGGAAATATTTTTTAGTAAATTACCTTAATGGTAGTTTAGGTCGGTGTCCGATATTCGTCGGACAAGGCATTAGCTCTAAGCCTTAAGCAGAGCTATCAATGTCAGGACAACTATAAGGGATTCAAAAGAATAAAAAAATTCCGCATTGCGGAATTTTTTTATTCACAGGCAAGCTATTGACTATTGAATTTTTTATTTAATTAGGTGTATAATGAAGCTAAGAAGGATTTTTGATAATAATTAATATAAATGGCTGATCGCTTCGTCCCGCTTAGCGGGACTTCGCTTGGCTGATGGCTGATGGTTGATAGATTCCATTTCAACCATTTCAACCATTTCATCCGCGAGCGATTAGCGAGCTAATATGGCTGACAAAGTTGTTACCTATGTTGGTTACTGCGTAAAGTGCCGAAAGAAGCAGGAAATGAGCGATCCTAAAGAAGTTAGAATGAAAGGAAAAGGCGGCGCCCGAAGAGCTATGAAGGGTACTTGTCCGAAGTGTGGTACTGGCATGTTCAGAATTTTAGGCAAAGCATAATCTCAGAAGCATTCAAAATTAATCCCCTCGGGCGGATTAATTTTGAATAGGGGCCGTTAGCTTAATGGTAGAGCTTCCGGTTTGCATCCGGAGAACGGGAGTTCGATTCTCCCACGGTCCAAAAGGGCGTATAGCTCAGCTGGTTAGAGCGCGTCACTGATAATGACGAGGTCTGTGGTTCGAGTCCACATACGCCCAAAATATCGGGCCGATAGCTCAATTGGCTGGAGCACCCGGTTTGCATCCGGGAGGTTAGGGGTTCGAGCCCCCTTCGGTCCAAAAAGGTCGTAAAATATTTATTTATCAACAATTAACATTTAACAATTTATGTTAGAAATATTACTTGATTCTCTAAAAACCATTTGGCAAAGTTTTATCGGTTTTCTGCCCACCCTCTTGGCTGCTCTTATTGTTTTTATTATTGGTTGGCTAATCGCTATTTTTTTAGGCAAAGTAGCTAATAGAATAATCAGGACAATTAAATTAGACATTCTTTTGGCTAAAT
>WOUX01000150.1 GCA_009773075.1 bacterium
ACTATAGGTATAGGAGTGCGGTTTGACAAGGTATTTGGTCCCCATTATGAAAGTGACCTTCAAAAGGGCAAAATTACCAGAGACGAGGCGCTAGAACTTCTTCAGCTTCTCTGGGTGAAGTTTCAGGAGCTGGGGCTTGTCTACTCGCCGATGGTGTCCAGTGTCTATGGAGGGGTTGCCTCCCTTCAGGCAATTACACTTGGTGGTGTGGATGAGAAGGGAAAAGACATTACCAATGAGATGACATACCTGGTATTGGAAACGGCCAAAACCATGCGGACATTGGAGCCGAGTATTGCATTGCGGTATCATGATGGTACTCCAGACGAACTTCTTTCAAAGGCAATCGACGTTATCAGCACGGGCATAGGGTATCCTTCATTTTTCAACGATAAATCATTGATTCCAACACTGGAGGAATGGGATGTTCCCCTTGAAGATGCTCGTGATTATGCAAGTTCAGGATGTGTATACATTGAGATTCCAGGAAAAAACAGGGCGCGCCGTGCACTGGGTTATTTTGTGCTTCCCAAGTGTCTGTGGTGGGCACTTCATCAGGGTATAGATCCTAAAACCGGTGAACAGTGGGGGGCTAAAACTCCTGATCCCAGAACTTTTGAATCAAAAGAAGATTTGATGGATGCGTATCTTGAGCAGGTACGTTTCTTCTTTGGAAAAATGGTCACAATAGAGAATACCTGCCGTTCCCTTTATGAAAAGTATCTTCCCAGACCCTTTTATTCTGCAGTACTGGAAGGATGCATTCAAAAGGGCAAAGATAGTAGACAATGGATATATCCATCGGGCGTTCATGATCAATGTGCTATAATAGGTTCAACCAATGTTGCCGATTCTATTGCTGCCATTAAGAGGGTTGTCTTCGAAGATAAAAAAGTTTATATGGACAAACTGATCGAAGCCATGGACAACAACTGGCAGGGATTCGAAGAAATACGGCAGATGATGATAAGGTCACCCAAATACGGAAATGATGATGATTATCCCGATGAAATAGCAACGGAAGTACATCATAGGACTTCGGAGGTAATGGCTGAATTTACAGATCGTTTTGGGAATCCATATAGAGGTGATGGGAGCGCAGTTTCTGCCACCTACGGGCTGGCTTTCAATACCCCATCGACTCCTGATGGAAGAAAAGACGGGGAACCTTTTGCTGACGCAACCCTGTCGCCAATCCAGGGAGGAGATCATAATGGCCCCACTGCTGTCTTAAAATCTGCCAGCAAGATAAGTACTGAGAAAACCTACAATCATCTGCTCAATCAGAAGTTTTTGCCCTCAGCCCTGGAAGGGGATATGAAAAAAACTTTTATGAGCTATTTAAGGTCATGGGGAGAGCTGGGTATAAGTCATATACAATTTAACGTTGTAGACAGCAAAATCCTCTTATCTGCTCAAAAAAATCCAGGGGGTTATCAGGATCTTATAGTCAGAGTGGCAGGATATAGTGCTTATTTTGTGGATTTGAGTAAAGGCCTGCAGGATTCTATTATCAAAAGAACGGAACAGAATTTCATATAACGTCTCACCAGAAAGTTTACAGGATATTTGTTTCGCAACAGCCTATTGAGAGTGGGTAAAAAGTCAAGCTAGAATACATAAGAGATAGGTATATGAACAGTATCGAAGACAAAGCTCACATAAATGGCAGGAGGGGAATCGTATTCAATATTCAGAGATTCAGCATTCATGATGGTCCAGGAATTAGAACAACCGTATTCGCAAAAGGCTGCCCTTTGAAATGTGCGTGGTGTTCAAACCCTGAGTCTCAAAAACTTTTTCCCCAACTCATGGTTCGAGAGGTGAAATGCACTCGGTGCGGTCGCTGCGCTGAGGCTTGTCCTGATAACGCTATATCCTTGACAGAGGAGCATGGGAGGAAAATCAACTGGGATTTATGCAGTCAGTGTTTTAAATGCACTGAGGTCTGCATCTATGAATCTCTCGGAATAATTGGAAAAGATATGGGGATTGAAGAAATAGTAAAAGAGGTTGAAAAAGACAGAATTTTTTACAAGAATTCAGGAGGTGGTGTTACTATCTCTGGAGGAGAGCCGCTTCTTCAGAATAAATTCGTCTTAAACCTCATTAAGGCTTTCAAAGAAAAAGATATCAACACAGCTCTTGACACATGTGGATATGTCTCTGAAGAGGTTTTTAGAGAGATACTTCCATTTGTTGATCTTTTACTATTAGATATCAAACAGTTAGATTCTGAAAGACATCAGAAATATACGGGTGTAGACAATAGTCTTATACTTACAAATGCTCGTACCTTTTCTAAGAAGGTACGGACCTGGTTTAGAATTCCTCTCATTAAAGATTTCAACGACTCTCCTGAAGATATAAGAAAGATAGCCGAAATGGCAAGTGAACTTGGGGTAGAGAAGATTTCCCTTCTCCCCTATCATGAAGGAGGGAAATCGAAGAGTTTTCAGATTGGCGGGATGTATTCCATTCCCATGGCAAAAGCTCCGGACAATAATCATATTCAACGGTTAAAAAACATTGTTTCAAAAATCGGAGTGGCAGTAACTGTAGGAAATTAATCTGCCACAGGTTTTATCCAATCAATAGGGGATTTTGAGAACAGCTCTGCCATTTTAAATCTTATTTGATTCATGGTTTCCCTAACAGGAAGGGGGGGTAATATTATGTTGCAGGACGTGCTTTTGACCGATGAAGAAAGAGCATTAAAACAGGAGGTAAGAGATTTTGTAAAAAACGAGGTGCCCTCCGATTTGCTAAAAAAGATGGATAAGGATGAGATAACCTACCCTAAGGAGTATGTGAAGGCATTGGGAGATCGCAACCTCTTGGGTTTGAGATTTTCAAAACAATATGGCGGCAGAGGGCTGAATTGGACTGCTGAAGTAGCTGCCCTTGAGGAGATTGGGGTTCTGGGTACAGCTCTGGGTTGTGCCTTCGCCATGCCTTCCATTGTGGGTGAGGCCCTTTATAATTTCGGGACGGAAGAGCAAAAAGAGAAGTTTCTTAAACCCATACTCAAAGGCGATTTTGTCTCTGCCGAGGCACTAACCGAGCCCCGGGGTGGATCAGACTTTTTCGGGGCTACTACAGAGGCAAAATTGGAAGGCGATTGTTTTATTGTTAAAGGCCAAAAGCGGTTCGTTGTAGCGGCTAACGGGGCGGATTTCTTTATCGTATACTGCAAAACCAACCCAGAAGGAAAGCCTCAGGAACGTATTAGCCTAATCCTTATTGAAGCGGACCGGGAGGGGGTTGAAACCAAGTATCTGTACCAACTTTTAGGTACACGTGGAGGGGGAACAGGGCGACTAATCTTCAGGGATGTAAAGGTTCCTGCTTCAAATCTTATCGGTGGGCTCAACCAGGGTGCAGAAATTTTCAACACAATGATGGTTCCGGAAAGATTAACCTCAGCCGCCTTTGCACTAGGCCTGGCACGCGCCGCTATTGAGGTTGCCGCGCGATACAGTAACAGGAGATACGCTTTTGGCAAAAATATACGCTCTTTTCAGGGGGTTAGCTTCAAGGTTGCAGATGCCATAACCCAACTGGATGCGGCCCGTGCCTTGGTACATGCCGCAGGAAAAACAGCAGATAACCGACTCCCTTCAACGAGACGGCTGGTAAGTGAAGCAAAAAAATTCGCTACCGATATGTGCTGGGATGTTTGTAACCTTGCCATGCAGATCGTTGGGGGTATAGGGTATACCAACGTATTCCCAATCGAGAGGATGGTGCGTGACGCAAGGCTTACGCAAATATGGACTGGAAGCAACGAAATTATGAGTCTTCTGATTCAGCACGAATACTATCGTGAGTTGCTCAACGACCCCAATCCCCCCCGTGTGAGTGAGCTGGATGCTCAAGAGGCGCATATGGAGGATGAAAAAGTATACGAAGATGCAGAAATGTGGACTAAAGGTTGGTAAGGGATAATGCCCGTAAGGCTTTTGGAGTTTTGAGGAGAATTCCTCTATGAACAATGCCAGTTTCCAGCAGCTTAAGGCCACCTCACTTTATTGCCCACAATGTAAAGTAGCTGTATCTCTGTAGCTACTGTGCATCATCTTTGGGTTCCAAAGTAGAACCATGTAGCAAAGAGAATAAGCTTATAATTTAAGGAATATCGGTGGAATATTTTGTATTTACATCTAACCTTCGACATCAGTTTAAAAGGTTCTGTCCGTAAAATCGTTCCTTATTTGGCCATTCACATAATTTGAACAGAACGCATTGACCACAGAATGGCCTTTTTGCCTTACAAATCTTTTTTCCATGGAAGGTGAGCAGATGGACAGTTCTGATCCATCTCTCCTCTGGTATGATCTGGCACAGCTCCATTTCTACCTTATCAGGATTATTGGAATGTGCCAGTCCCAAACGATTTGAAACCCTGTACACATGGGTATCTACCCCAATGGCAGGCTTACCAAAGGCGTTAGCCAACACTATGTTTGCCGTTTTTCTTCCTACCCCGGGGAGACTCACCAATGCCGTGAGCGTTGAAGGAACTTCCCCATTAAAGTCTTTGACAATCTTTTCACAGCACCCTACAATATTTTTAGCCTTGTTCTTATAGAAACCCGTAGAGTGAATATCTCCTTCCAGTTCCTCAATGCTAACGTTTGTATAGTCTTCGGCTTTTTGATACTTTTTGAAGAGGTTGTTGGTAACCTGGTTAACCCTTTCATCAGTACACTGAGCAGCAAGGACGGTGGCTATAAGGAGTTGTAAGGGGGTTTTGAATTCAAGGACTACACGTGCATCAGGATACTCCTTCTCTAAGATTTCTAAAATCCTTTTGGCTTTGACCATACACTGTTGCCTCATCTAAATAGTCGGAACTGAAAAATTCCCTTTTTCACTATCTTATGCTAGCAAAAATTTTGCAAAAACGAAAGAGAAAGTTCTAAGCTGAGATAAGATGGACTTTTTAGGAAGCCGTCAAATAATGATTGATAACATTTCTTCCTTAGTCTATATTGGACATTAGCTCTTTTCAATTATGTACCAAAAACCTATAAAGTCAGTCCAGTGAGGTTGATCGATGAGTGAAAAGAAGGAGATAAACATATTGATGGTCGACAAACAAGCGCTTAAGCTTGGTGATCCTCTGGCAGAATTTTTAAACATGTCTGAGGAATATCTATGCACTATCAGGATTTGTTACAGCTATACTGAGGCACTGTCCATGTTGGAAGGAGTGGATATAGCCTTGATAGAACTTGACCTGACCAGGGAATACTTTATGCCGGGGGATAAGGATTTTCTCCCATGGATAAAGGATGAGAATGCCGGATACAGGTTTTTAGTTTACCTTAAACGGGAACATCCGGATATTAAAGTGATTATGCTGGTGGACTATCCTGCATGTGAGGAACCCAGATCGGAGATGCCTGAGATACTAGATAAGGGAGCCGATGGCTATATGGTAAAGCCCTTCGTCATAAGTGAACTGGTTGAAAAAATCCACCGTATATCGTTAACTTGATTCTTTAATAGGGGGAATAAAAGTTAATGAAGGGAGAAAAGATTTGAATCTCTTATTCCAGTTGTTTTATAGCCTCTTCAATCCTGTCCAGACCATTCTTAATATTTTCGAAAGAAGTGGCGTAGGAGAGTCTGATATGATTATCGTCACCAAATGCCAAACCTGGTACTACAGCGACCCTGGCAACATCCAGGAGAAAATCGGCAAAACCTGTAGAGTCTTGTATCTTCTTCCCATTAAACCTTTTTTGGTAAAGGGGTGAAACCCTGGGGAAAGCATAGAAAGCTCCCATGGGTTTTAAGCAGGAAATACCATCTATGGAGTTGAGCCTTTCAGCCATATATTTTCGCCTTCTGTTAAACTCTTCAACCATTGTATCTACAGCATCGTAAGAGTTAGTTAATGCCTCTACACTGGCCTTTTGCGATATGGATGTGGGGTTAGAGGTACTCTGACTCTGAATTTTACTCATTGCCGAGATTATTTCCGGATGGCCGGCTGCATATCCGATTCGCCAACCCGTCATAGAGTAAGCCTTTGAGACTCCATTCACCACAATGGTCAAGTCCTTTATTTCCTTTCCTAAGGAAGCTATACTGGTAAATGCCAAATCATCGTAAACGAATTCCTCGTATATCTCATCCGACACGACGATCAGGTTCTTTTCTACAGCAATTTCCGCTATCTTTTTAAGCTCTTCCGCTGTGTACACAGTACCGGTAGGATTTGAAGGACTATTTAATATGATTGCCTTGGTTTTAGGAGTGACTGCTCCCCTTAATTCGTTAGGCAGTATCTTAAATTCATTCTTTTCCTGGGTTGTTACAATTATAGGAGTTGCATCGGACAGAAGAACAATATCAGGAAACGATACCCAATAGGGAGATGGAATAATCACTTCATCACCGTTATTAAAAAGGGCCTGTGCGATATTATAGATAGTGTGTTTCGCACCACAGGAAACTATAATCTGTTTTCTTTCATAAGTTAGGCCATTTTTCCTTTGGAATTTATTGATTATAGCATCCTTCAATTCCTGAATTCCATCCACAGCGGTATACTTGGTAAAACCCTGATTAAGGGCATTAATGGCTGCGTCTTTAATGTTTTGAGGCGTGTCGAAGTCAGGCTCTCCTGCCCCAAAACTTATAATATCAATGCCATCTGCCTTCATTTTATCTGCTTTGGCAGATACTGCCAGTGTTGGTGACGGTTTTATCTTCCTCACTCTTTCAGCCAGAACCATGATTTTTACCTTCCATTTAACTTTTCAGATGTGTTTTTACTGTTTAACTCTCTGTATCTTGGGAATTTCTCTTTTAACTTTCTGTCGACAACATCAGGCACAAGCTCTTTCACAGAACCACCCATACTTGCCACTTCTTTGATTATTTTAGAACTGATATAGAACCACCTGTAGCTTGTCATAAGGAAGACCGACTCTATATTTCTGTCCAGTTTTCTGTTCATCAACGCCATTTGGTATTCATATTCAAAGTCAAGTACTGCCCGGAGCCCTCTCACTACTATATGCACGTTCTGTCTATCCAGATATTCCACCAGAAGGCAGTC
>WOUX01000151.1 GCA_009773075.1 bacterium
GATTCCCTGGTACCTAGCTCATCATCTACTATAACCAGCCTCTTCATACTTACTCCCCAACTGTCTATATCCCCTTACGGGGAAGTTTTAATCCCTTCATGACCCTTTACTTAGGGCAATAGGCAGCTTTATCCTGATTGTCACTCCCTTTTCACTAAAATTCGTTATCTCCATTATTCCAAGATTTTTATTTACTAATCTCTGGGCTAAAAATAATTCCAAATCCAGGATAGGGGAGGTGCTTGATAGAGACAGGGTTGTCATTACAGAATGGGACAAAGGGATAATTATCTCTACCGCCTTATTATCCATCCCTTCCAATCCCAACAGATGGTTTGCCTCTCCATGGTCAAATTCTGATACCCCTGTGGAGATTGATAAACCTTTTCCTTCAGGAACCGTAGTCAGTATATTCGAAAAAATGTTATCAAAGATATACAGAAGCTGGTCTTTATCACTCAAAACAGAGGGTAAATCCTTATTGAATTCTCTTAAAATAGCCGATTTGCGTTTACCCAGCCTGTCTGAGTGTTTCTCTAGTACCTTTTTAATCACAGTTTGAAGATTAACCGTGCAAAATTTAGGCTTTGAGAATTTGGCATATCCTGTAATTTCCTCCACAAGGCTGTCTATCTTCTCTACATTTTCTCCCACTATTTTATAAAACTGGCCTCTGAATTCTGCATCCTCAAATCTCTCTGGTAGAAGCTGAGCAAAGGTTTTTATAGAAACTAGGGGGTTTTTTACTTCATGGGCTAAACTCGTAATAAGGGTGTCGAAGGAAAAATCGCTGGTTTTTACCCCGCACAGAGATTGCGGGGGGGGTACATCATATTCTTCCGACTTTTCGTCCTCTGGTGGGCTGCTGATTATATTATCCTCAATGTCAAAGGAAAGTCCTCGGTCTGAAACAACCTCTTTATCTGCCAAGATCGCACTGCGGGTTATAACACTCTCCAGCTCTATTAGATTGCCCGGCCAGTAATAGTTTTTCAATACATTTAAGGCATTTATAGATAACCTTTTCCCTTGTAATTTCATCCTCTGACTCAGGTCATTTAGGATATAGTTTGCAATAATTGAAATATCTTCCTTCCTTTCTCTCAAAGGGGATAAACTGATTGGAATGGTATTTAACCGATAAAACAGATCTTCCCTAAATTCTCCAGTATTGATCTTTTCTAATAGATCTCTGCTGGTGGATGCGATTACCCTCAGGTTTAAATCAACCTCTTCCCCCCCCTTTGTTGTAATTGCCTGCTCTTCAATGATCTCCATTAACCTCACCTGAATACTTGAATCTGCTCCCCCTATTTCTTCCAGAAACAATGTGCCGAGACTATTATAAGACGCCTCTTTTTTTATTGTAAGCAATGTGTTTACAAATGATTCCTCGGTTAGATTAACACAATTGAACTTGAAAAAACCTCCTTCACTCTTTGATCCGTTATAGTGAATTATCTTTGCTATCCATTCTTGTCCTGATCCCATTTCTCCTTTAATTAAAATCGGTGCATCATTATCAAGGGCTTTGGGGACTATAGCTGCCACCTGTTGTTCTAATAGGGGGGACCCATAGATCCTTTGGTACTTAACGATCTTTCTGGTTTTGTGAGCAACTTTTGCTAAGGAAGAAACGGGGCTTTTAGGGCTTAGCAATCTTTGAACCTTTTTTCTGACATCATAAATGCTAAAGGGTTTAAGCACAAAATCGAAATTTCTATGGTCAAAAACATCTATAACTTCTTTCGCTGTTCGATGTTCCATCATCAGTAAAACAGGAATATTTTGATCGTATTCGATTAATCTCTTTAAAAAGTCCATCCTGGAATCCAGGGGATGGATTATTCCCAGGATTACAATATCTATCCCTTCTGTTTTCACAAATGAAAGGGGATCTTCACTAACCCCTGAGGTTATAATGCTAAAATTTCTCTCAAATATAATTCGAAGTGATTCCCTTACACTGAGAGAATCATCTACAACCAATATTTTCCTCATATTATTTATAATCTCTAGTTTTCATTAGCAATGGGCAGATTTGTCCCGCCAGAAATATCGTTTCTAACGGGATTTAACGGCAGATTAACATAAAAGGTGCTCCCATTCCCAACCTCACTCTCTACCTCGATATATCCCATATGCTCTTCAACAATCTTGTGAGATATTGATAGTCCTAAACCACTCCCCTGATGTTTGGTAGTAAAGAATGGGGTAAATATATGCTCAAGATCGTCCTTCTGTATTCCTTTTCCTGTGTCACGTATTTTCATCTGGACATAACAATCTCTGTAATTATTTTTATGTATTAGTCTGGTTTCAAAAGCAATAATCCCGTTTTCTGATGTAGCCTCAATAGCATTTAACAATAGGTTTAAAAGAACCTGCTTGATCTGTTCTTTGTCAATCATTATAGGGGGTATCTCTTTATCATATTCCCTATTTATTTTAATATCTTTCTTCTTGGCCTCATTGTCAACCAGAAGGATTATCTTTTCGGCCACATCATTGATATCATCCTCGTGAAAGTTGGGTTCTGACGGCCGGGCAAACTCCAGGAGCTCATTTACCAGAGAGCAGATCCTGTCCACCTCACCAGAAGTAATTTTAAGAAAATGATCCCTGAATTCTATATCATCAAACCTTTCCGGTAATAACTGGGTAAAGGTTTTAATGGCAACAAGGGGGTTTCTTATCTCATGGGCCAATCCAGCGGTCAAAGTGCCTAATGCCGCTAGTTTATCGGTACGGCGCATTTGAGCTTCGGATTTCTTCAAATCCTCGTATAATTGAGCGTTCTCAATAGCAACTGCAGCCTGATTCCCGAGAGTTTCGAGTAGAGCGAGATCTTCATGAGAGAACATATCCCCGTTCATTTTTTTACCAATATTACAAAGACCGATCAATTTTTGTCTCGTAATCAGAGGTATGCACACCTCTGATTCCATCTCACTCAATCTTTTTAAAAAGGTTACCACGTCTGGAATATTCAGCCTATCAATGTCTCTTTCCAGTTCCTCCTTTACAACTGTTTCTCCTTTTTCTCTTAACCATATTATGAAAGGGTCATTTCTAGTTAATCGGAAACTTTCTTCATTAACTTTAGTCAATCCAATAGATGATTGCATGTAATAGCGTCCACGCTCCTCATCAAGCAGTAGTATAGATGCCTTTTCAACCCCCATAGCTTCTGTAGTGGTATTGATTATCTTTGCCAGCAAAGTCTCTTTATCCAGGATGGATATCATTGCTTTACTTAAATCGTTCAAGGTCTTCTTGTAGTCATATTTACCCCTGAATAATATCTGTTCAATCGTCTTTTCAGCGCCTGGCTTTAATTTAGGGAAGATGAAGGTTGCTACTACAAACAACGCTAAGATAATAAATGAGAATAAATGGTTAATGGAACCAAAGAAGAAGCTTTGGCCAAAATTGGCGATTAGAAGCAGGGGGATTGATAATAAGAACATCAAAAAAGAGTATGCCATGCCTTTTTTGATAAAAATATTAATATCCATTAAGTTATGTTTGACTATTGCAACAGCCGTAATGCCTACATAGACAACATTAGCCAAATTTCCGACAGGGTAGACATCAACCCCGAACATGGGGAGGAAATTAAAAGATCCCACTAAAATGGCTAACCCAGCTCCAAAAAGTACATATTTGAGACGGTTTCTTTCAACATTGGACTCTGTAGTTTTGGATTTTCTATAAACTAAATAGAGCCCATAAAATGTGAAACAAAAAAATGTTAACATAAAGAGCGGATATAAAGGCCCAGGGGTAGGATAGTACCCCCATTGATATTCACGGAGGCCAGGCAACACAAAGTAAGGTGTCCAATTAAAACAGGAGAATATAGCACCTAATATATAACCTGCGTAAAGTAATATTCTTTTATTTTTACCCTTCTCCTTTGTCAACGTTAAAAACCAGTGAAAAACAGTATACGGGATAAAGATTAATCCTGTTCTGAGAATATTGGCCCATTGTTCAG
>WOUX01000152.1 GCA_009773075.1 bacterium
GTGGAGATCACCTGTGTCTTTGCCAAGAAGTGTACGTACCATCCCAGCATATTTAACTATCTCCTCCATCTCGCAAGGTTCCGCATCCCACGGCATTACTCTTCCAGGTCCGTATTTACCAAGACAAAAGTGCTTTTCAATATATGAGGCGCCTTGTGATATGGCAAATTTAACCACTTCTGTTCCGATAGTATGATCGCTGTAACCAACGCTATGAGTAAACTTTTTAAGCCACTGCATTTTTGCAAGGTTGACCTTATCGGGTGGCGTAGGATAAATAGATACGCAGTGCATGAATGTAAAATTGCTGCCTTTCAGAGTATCTGCGGCTTTTTGAATCTCCTCTTTGTAATGCATACCTGTGGAGACAATGGTATGTTTAAAATTGCCCTTTAATAAACTTAACATCCTATAACTGCCTAAATCCGGACTCGCAACCTTTATCTCATCAATACCTAAACCCTTAAGGAATTCTATCCTATCTGTGTCAAAGACTGTTGTTAAAAAAGTTATATTTCTTTTTTTACACTCTTCGAGAAGTTCATAATGAGCAGCGTCTTTAAGCTCTGACTGTTTAAACCAATCATATTGAGAGTCATCTTTTGAAAGCTTTGACACCTGCCATGATTGAAACTTAATATAATCAACCCCTACCTCGGCAGCAATCCTGATAAATTCTTTGGCAAGTTTAATATCACCGCCATGATTTGAAGCTACCTCGGCAATTATTTTTGTTTTCATTTTTGTTTCCATATTCATTAGTAAGCAAGACGCGTTTTTTGTGTTAAAGGTACAGTCGCCAACAAATCAGCTATTTTCTCTCCTGCCCTGCCTTCGCCATATATATTTTCTCCCGGATATTTCCCATTTGAAACCTGTCTATTAATAGCATCCGTTATCTGCCCTGTGTCGTAATCTACATCTATTACATTTCTACCACGCTCTCTACCAAGCTGCCTGCTTCCAATGATTACTGCCGGCACTCCCATAAATGAGCACTCTCTTATGGCAACGCTTGAGTTTCCAACAATGCATGCAGAGTTCAGAAGAACCCTTAGGAAGTCTTCGGGAGGCATATTTTTAAAAAAGTGCATTGTATTATCTCTAAATTCTTCCCTGAAAGTTCTTATGGCTTTTGATGTACCGTCAGAGCCAGCGTCAAGATTTGGCCAGAATGCCATACATTGAATGCCGGTGTTGTAGACAGCCATCAGTGTACGCCACATCTGCTCCTTCGCCATTGCGTATTCAGTCGTAACAGGATGTTGAAGGAGAAGCATATAGGGCTTATGTATATCTAAAATCGTCCCAACACCGCCGTATCTCTGGAACGGATCAAATCTTATTTCAGGGTCTTCCATTATTTTAAGTGCAAGATCAATGGATGGACAGCCTGTTACAAAAACCCTTTCAATGTCTTCCCCCATTTTTATAACCCGCTCTAATGCTATCTTGCTGGAGACAAAATGATAATCAGATAATTTTGTTATTGAATGCCTGACCCTTTCGTCTATTGAACCTGTGATTTCACCCCCCTGAACATGAACAAGCGGGATATTCAAATAGGAAGAGGCAATAGCAGTTGCAATGGTTTCAAAACGGTCTGCTATGGTAATAACTAAATCAGGCTTTAGATTGTCTAAGGCTGTTGTTATCTCAATAATTCCAAGTCCAACACTTTTTGCCATTGTTACGGGATTTTCTCCCTCAACAATCATATAAACGCGCTCTAATACATTAAGGCCATCCCTTTCTATAACATTAACAGCGCTGCCGTATTTTTCGAGTAATACAGACGCGGCTGCAATAAGCTGTAATTCTAAATCAGAATGGTTATTTATTGCCTGCAGTGCAGTCTTAATCCTTGCATAGCTTGCTCGGCTTGTTATCACACATGCGATTTTTCTCAATTTATACCCCTCATAAAGCCTTCTATTTTAGTTATTACTTCCCCAGGCATAATAGAATTTATACACTCATGGGTTTGACAATTTCCCTTGTTTTTACAGGGAAGCCTGCATGGCAGATTTTTTGAAATTACCAGTTTTTTTTCACACCATGGTTCCCATAAAGTTTCACTTGAAGGCCCAAATATAGCAACAACAGGAGTTCCAACTGCCGAAGCAATATGCATAGGAGCGGAGTCAATACCGAAAAACAAATCAGAGGCTTCAGAGATTGCGGCAAGCTGCTTGATAGTAGTCTTACCACACAGGTCTATTACTTGTGAGGCATCGTGTGTAAGGCGTGAGAAGACGAGAGACAAAATTCTTTTTGCTTTATCTGTTTCTTTTTTGTCTGGAGATGATGTTACCACTACCTTTTTCCCCTGTCTAACAAGCCAGCTTATTACATCTGCCATGTATTCATCTTTCCAGCATTTATGCAAAAGGCTTGCAGTGGGATGCACATGGACTATATTCTGTTTTATTCCAATAATACCTCTGATAAAGTCTCTGTCGAGATCAGAAATATCCAGAAAAAGCGATGTATTTTGGCAAGATAAACCATTTTGCCCCAATATGTCAAGGTTATGTTTAACCATGTGCATATGTGGATAATTCTGGGCAAGATGAGTATAGAGATATCTTTTGAAAGCGAAACCTTTATAAGTAGTATATGCAAGCCTATATCTTGCCCTGGACAGAAAGGATATAATTGCAGCCCGGTCGCCGTTTGTGAGGTCAACCGTCATGTCAAAGTTTTTCTGACGGATGCTTCTTAAGAAGGTTAGCTCTTCGATATATTTTTGCATAGTACTCATCTTTTCGATAACCCTGTCAAAAACTATTATCTCATCGATTAAAGGATTTCCAGTCAGCATTTCTTCAGTTCCTGAATTCACAAGTGCAGAAATATGGGAATTAGGAAAGTTTTCTTTTAATGCCCTGAATAGAGGAACAGTAAGAAGTACATCACCTATGTGACGTAGCTTTATAACAAGGATTTTTTTTACATCTTTAAAGGGATGAATCATCGTCAATCTTTTAATTTTATGGCTTCGTCTATCAACATAATCGGGATATCGTCCTTAATCTCATACATCAGCTTACATGCGCCACAGATCAGGCCATCTCCTTTTTCATTCAGATAGATATCACCTTTGCATTTAGGACATGCCAGGATATCCAACAACTCTTTACTTATACCCATCTGTACATCCCCCTTCATTTGTCAAACTGTCGATTAACCAAAAATTTGCTCTCTATTAATAGACAAAAAATCTATGCTGTACGCATATTGCCTTGTCTTTCAATATAATACAATTAGGAATCTTAAACAACAGAATTTCTTTATATTTCAAATTTTTAACATCGGGTTATGAGTTAGAAGATGCTACTAATCGTTGACAATAGTATACCTTTTTGTTAATGTCCCACCTAATCTGAGTGAGTCATAAGGGATTTTCTAAGACAATCTTCTGTGTTTCAAAGTAGTGTAACGAAGGGAATCTCGGAAGGTAAGTTTTTATCAGGAGAAGAGATGCTATTCTTAGAAAAGATTGAGGAAGCAAGACACTATATTGTTGGGAAGACAAAGACTACACCCAGGATTGGAATTTTGCTTGGTACTGGACTTGGGGGGCTGGTTGACAGGATAAATATAAAAGCCTCTATCCCTTATGAGGGCATACCGAATTTCCCAAGGTCAACAGTAGAAAGTCATATAGGAAATCTGATCCTCGGTTCTTTAGCTGAAAAGGAAGTAGTTGCTATGCAGGGAAGGTTTCACTATTATGAGGGCTACTCCATGCAGCAGGTGACCTTCCCTATCCGTGTAATGAAGGCCCTTGGTGTTGGAGTGCTGATAATATCGAATGCAGCCGGCGGATTGAATCCCCAATTCAGCCCTGGAGATATAATGATAATAACCGATCATATAAATCTGACAGGGGATAACCCCTTAATCGGCCCCAATATAGACACGTTAGGCCCCCGATTTCCCGATATGTCACAGCCATATACTAAAAACATGGTTAGTCTCACAGAAAAGGTATTCATCTTCAGAAAGGTATCTATGTCGGTATTATGGGACCAAGCTTGGAAACAGCTGCTGAAACTCGTTTTCTAAGGATGATTGGGGCTGATGCTGTTGGTATGTCCACTGTCCCAGAGGTTATAGTTGCTGTCCATTCTGGCATGAAAGTGCTGGGTCTTTCGGTAATCTCCAATCTAAACTTGCCGGACAACTTAAAACCCCATTCGTTAGAAGAGATAATTGCCGTAGCCAATGATGCAACTCCCAGGCTGGTAAAGTTGATAGAAAGGGTAGTTCAAGAGGTAGAAGTAAACCCATAAAACCCTTCAATTAGGAGTTCAAAGCTATTTTGCTTTTAAAGTAATTAAAGAAGGAAGAGAAAGTAACATATGAATAATAAAGGACAAAATAGGAAAGTTGATTTTTTAATCTACGGCGACACTATACTTACAATGGTTCCGGGCAGGGAGATTATCAACAACGGTGTTATAGCTATAAAAGATGATTTAATAGTGTTCATCGGTAAGAATGGTTCTTTAGAAAAATCTTTTAATGCTGAAGAGACTATAACCGCCAACAAAAGCCTTATTATGCCCGGTCTGATAAATTCCCATACTCATGCTGCAATGACCTGCTTTAGAGGTATTGCCGATGATCTGCCTTTGATGGAGTGGCTAAACGAGTACATATTTCCAGTAGAAAGCAAGGCTGACGCAGAACTGGTCTATTATGGATCATTACTGGCATGTGCCGAGATGATACTCTCCGGCACGACCACATTCTGTGATATGTATATTTTCGAAGACAAGGTCGCTGAGGCTGCAAAGCTGGCCGGGATTAGAGCTGTAGTCGGTGAGGTACTATTTGATTTTCCATCTCCAAACGTGAAGAACCACAAAGAGGGATTAGAATATACTGAATGGTTAATCAATAAATGGATGGGAGACCCCCTAATTACCCCTGCAGTTGAGCCCCATGCTGTTTATACCTGTTCCCCGGAATTTTTGATGGATACAAAGAAGCTTTCAGACAAGTACAGCGTTCCCCTTATTATCCATCTTTCAGAATCCGATAGTGAGGTTAAAGAGGTCAAAAAGAAATACGGAAAAAGCCCGGTTTACCTCTTAGACAGCATCGGTTTTCTGGGTAAAAACCTTATAGCCGATCATTGTGTCTGCTTGACGGAGGATGAGATGGATATTCTGAAAGAACATGGAGTAAAGGTTGCTCACAACCCTGAAAGTAATATGAAATTGGCGTCCGGGGTGGCCCCTATTCCAGAACTTATGTCCAGAGGAATTGCCGTCGGTCTGGGCACCGATGGATGTGCCAGTAATAACAATCTGGATATGTTCCAGGAGATGGATACCGCCGCTAAAATACACAAGGTCTATAGACGAGACCCAACAGTAATGAATGCCAAAGAAGTTGTAGAGATGGCTACTATTGGCAGCGCCAGGGTATTGGGTCTCACCGATAAGGTTGGAACTCTGGAAGTTGGGAAAAAGGCCGACTTGATAATAATCGATATGGACAAGCCCCATCTTACCCCTCTTTACAATATATATTCCCACCTGGTATATGCGGTTAACGGGGCAGATGTTACGACCGCCATAATCAATGGAAGGTTGGTTATGAAAGACCGAAGGCTTCTGACTATTGATGAAGATGAAGTAATGGAAAAAGTTAGACAGATTGCTCTGAGAGTAAAGGGCGTCTTGCACTACAAGTGATTTTGATATTGACCTTCACATCAAAATCAAATAACCTCTATTAACAAAACGGGCGATTAGCTCAGGGGATAGAGCGCTGGTCTCCGGAACCAAAGGCCGTGGGTTCGAATCCCACATCGCCCACCAAGTAATATCAATAGGTTGGGGAGTTTAGATACTCGTTCAGGCGCTTCGTGGGCGCGGGTTATGCCAGGGCGTTGGGCATTAAGGTGAACTATGGCACTACTTGCTGAAGAAATCGTTGAAGAGTGGTTAAACCGATATGGCTACTTCACGATTTGCGGAATCAAAATGGGGGTTCACTAAATTGACCTGCTCGCGGTGAAATGGATGGAGAACGGAATAGCCGAATGCCGCCACATTGAAGTCCAGGCTTCCATGCGACCCGTCAGCTAGATAAAACTCCAATGTGCCCCTTTAAATTTTCTGTCAACTCTTTATCCTCTGCTCCTTTAACATCTGACCTTTTTCTCAGCATAGGAACGAATCTTACCGGAATTATATCTTTCGTAAGCATCTTCCCTTTTTTCTTTTCTACCAATTTTAGCTCTTGCCGGAATCCCCCTACCGGAATTACCAATCTTCCGCCCTCTGCTAATTGCTCTATTAAAGGTGCGGGAATTTTTTCCGGCGCACAGGTTACAATTATGGCATCAAAGGAAGCAAATTCCGGCCAGCCCAAAAAACCATCGCCGTGTCTGACATAAACATTGGAGTAACCCAATTCTTTAAGAAGTTTCTTGGCCCTATTAGCCAATGGCTCTAATATCTCTATAGTATACACCTCCTTAGCCAATTCTGCCAGAATAGTTGCCTGATAACCTGAACCTGTGCCTATTTCCAAAACCTTCTCTTTACCTTTTAACGCCAGCAGCTCTGTCATTAAGGCCACAATATAAGGTTGCGATATGGTTTGGCCTTCACCTACAGGAAGGGGGGTATCAGCATAAGCCAAATGCTTATATGCCCGAGGAACAAACAAATGCCTTTTTACTTTCCGCATTGCCCCAAGCACAGATTTATCTTTAATCCCCCTGACTTCGATCTGCTCCCTTACCATCAGCCCTCTCTGACGGGTAAATTCTCCTTCTTCTTCCGGCATGCCTATGCTTATTTTTTCAGTTATAGGAAATGCGGCGAGCAACATTAATAGAGTGATAATAAAAGATAACCGTCTCATAGCTACCACTTCCTTGAAACAATAAATTTTATCGGTTCTGCTTTGGGACTGGGCACAGACTGAATAAGCCGTAACAATGTTTCGGGATCAGCAGCATCGGTCAGGTATTTTTTTCCGTCTGCGGCTTCCATTTTCAGTCGGGTACATTTTGTAACCTACTCACTGCCTTCTTTTTTTAGACGATTTTTTAAGACTTTCCAGTAGTTTCGCGCCGCCTGATAATCCGACTGCTGTATCAAAACCTGTAAAATATCAACCACCGAGAAATATCAGGTTTCAGTCTGCTCATCGTAATGACGACGGATTTTATAGTTTTCAAAAACAGCTAACCTATTGTCAGTCATTGCTATCTTCCTCGCCGCTATCTGGTTTGAAATAATGTTGGTTCACACAAAGGCGCGGAGACACAGGGGGAATATAAATATCAGAAACCCAATTCAATGGACTGTTTTGAATATATTCGTGGATTCTGTCCCATTCATTGTCATTGCGGATTATATGTGTTATTAAACCATACCCTTACCTATACCTCAATTATCGGGTAAAATATAGTCTTTTTTCATCTTTTTTAACTCTTTTTGTGAACCTATAATAATGTCGTCAAATTATCCCTTGTTCTTGAACTGCAAACCCAAGACAGGAGAGAACTCTTAAACACAGGGGATTTTAGATTTGGGCACTTTGCCCGT
>WOUX01000153.1 GCA_009773075.1 bacterium
ACCCTGGCATATACAGTAACCTTCTCCACTATGTCCTCGAAATGGTCATCGGTCATTTTTTCTAATTCTTCACCACTCAATACAAGATCGCCATCTTTGTAAATAGCAAGCTCCCTGGCTATAGCCACAGCCGTGAGTTTATGGTCTCCTGTAATCATAATGGGCTTAATACGGACTTTTTTGCATGTCCTGACAGCTTCAATGGCCTCCTCCCTTGGAGGGTCTATCATCCCGATGAGCCCAAGAAAGACCATATCCCTTTCAATCTGCTCTTCGACCAGTGGACTATCTGACTCAAGTTCTCTATATGCCACGGCAAGAACCCGCAAAGCATCCTGTGCCATCTCCCCGTTTGTTTCCAGGACATGAGCCCTTTTTTCAGGGGTTAGTTCCGCTATTTCATCTCCCTCTATTATACAGGAGCATTTTTCTAAAACCACTTCAGGGGCGCCTTTCATAAAGGCTATACATCTGGAATCATCGATTTTTTGGACGGTTGTCATTAGTTTTCGCTCAGAGCTAAAAGGAATCTCTTCTATCCTCGGATAGGTTAACCTCTGTTTTTGGATATTAAGACCCGCTTTAGCGGCTGCAACCACAAGAGCCCCTTCTGTAGGGTCCCCCTTAATAGACCATTTACCATCATCTTTCCGGTTAATATCTGCATCGTTACATAATAAACCCCCCTGAAGCAATAATTGAAAGGATTTGCTCTCTATTACATTTACTTCATCAGATCCTCTGAACTCTCCCTCTGGCGTATAGCCCACACCTGTGACTTCAACCATCCTTTTACTTAAAAAGACCCTTCTTACGGTCATTTCGCCCTTAGTCAACGTCCCTGTTTTGTCAGTACATATCACAGTGGTACATCCTAAGGTTTCTACTGCAGACATCTTCCTGACAAGGGCATTTTTTCTGGCCATGGCATGCATGCCAAGGGCGAGGGTTCCTGTGACAATAGCTGCTAACGCCTCAGGAACTGCTGCAACAGCAAGGGCCACGGCAAACATAGTCATTTTGATGATGAATTCGAAGTCAACCGAACCTCCTATCAGTTCCCTAACCAGGCTGATCCCTGCAACCAGCCCAGATATACCAAGGCAAATGCCTCCTAGCCATTTGCTGATTTCATCTGTTCGTTTTTCCAGAGGTGTCTTTCCTGGGTCAATAGCGGCTACCTCCTCGGCAATCTTGCCGAACTCCGTCTTCATGCCTGTGCTGGTAACCACTACTCTGCCCCTTCCATAGCTTACAGTCGTACCGGTAAAGACCATATTCTTTCTGTCTGATACAGGTGTGTTTTCCGGCAAAGCTCTCACATTCTTGCTAACTGGGGCAGATTCTCCTGTAAGGGAGGCCTGATCACATCTTAAGGAGTGTATTTCTATTAATCTGGCATCTGCCGGGATTTTATCTCCTCCCTCCAGGGGTAATATATCCCCGGGGACAAGTTCCTCCAAGGGGATTTCCACTTCTCTACCCCCCCTTAAAACTATTATGGTAGGAGAAAGCATCTCTTTTAATGCCTCAATTGCCCGCTCTGCCCTATACTCCTGGATAAATCCCAGGACCGCACAGAATACAACGATGAGCAGGATAACAGCAGCATCTACTATCTCTCCTACCAGCGCTGAAAAGATGACGGCCAGAATAAGGATAAGGAGAAGGAGGTTTTTGAACTGGTTATAGAATATGGTAAGGGGTGAGATTCTTTTTTCATGTTTAAGCCTGTTGTATCCGTATTGTTCAAGGCGCTTCCTTACCTCCTCCTCATCTAAACCCCTATTAGGATCTGTCCCCAGTTCTTTTAAAACACCTTCAACATCGATCGAATGCCAGAGGAGCTCCTCCACAGATATACCTCCAAGTTTGATGAAGTCGTAAGAAGTCAAAATCAGACGGCACAGTAAAAAAATCCAGAGACCCTTTTGCTTTTTATACTCTATTTATTTTTAAAAATGCAAGTTAAAAGGCAAACTCAGTTAGAAAGCTCACACGGGGCTTTCTAACTGAGTAAAGGATAGAAGCAAAGGAAAGGTGGTAATTTTGAAAATCCACTGATAATTTCTGTTGACACACATCCTTTATCTTGGTAAAAAGTTTATAAGGCATTAACTATAACAACCATACATAAAGGAGGGGTTACTATGGACTTAGGTTATAAAGGAAAAACCGTGGTAGTTACTGGAGGAGGCTCTAATATTGGCAGAGCCATATCCTTGACCTTTGCTAAAGAGGGCGCAAATGTGATGATCGGGGATATAGATACAGCACAGGCTGAAAACGTTGTCAAAGAAGCAAATGCCTTTAAAGCCGGAGGAAAAACCATTACAACTAAATGTGACGTAACAAGTCTGGACAATGTACAGGCTATGTTTAAAAAGGCCAATGATGAGTTTGGGCAGATAGATGTTTTGGTAAACAATGTAGGATGGGATCAAATGATGCTTTTTACCGAAACTACGCCAGATTTTTGGAACAAAGTGATAACCATCAACTACGTAGGGGTACTGAACTGCACCAAGACTGCCCTTGATTATATGATAGGAAGGAAGAGCGGGGCAATTGTCAGCATCAGTTCCGATGCCAGCCGTCAGGGCGAATTCAAAGAGGCCGTATATGGAGGCGTAAAAGGTGCCGTTAACAGCTTTATCAAAACGATAGCCAGGGAAAATGGTCGTTTTGGGATAAGGGCCAATGTGGTATGTCCTGGAGTAACTGTGCCAACAGAGTCTGGCGAGATTGGAGAAAAAAGCATGTGGAAAAAGGCAGCAGAGTTCTTTACTCCTGAGCAGCTAGAGAAGGTTGCAAAGGCATACCCCCTTCGTAAGATTGGAAAACCTCAGGATATAGCCAATGCTGTAGTTTTTCTCGCCTCAAATGAAGCAGCAGGTCATATAACTGGTCAGATTCTGAGTGTAAGCGGGGGATACAGCATGGTGTGATAAAACACCAAATGTGATGGACTCGAAAAAGTCAAAATTGGGATGGCAAAGTAAAAAGCTCCAGATGTGCAAGGCGCGCAAATCCGAAGGAGTGAGACTTACTTAGGGGTACGTCGCAACGACGAAGGATGCAGTGCAACGCCGCAGATGGACTTTTTACGAAGCCATCAAATGTAATACCGTAATCAAATACCAGAAAAAGGGGTAGGATAACACAGAAACCTGTGTCCGCCCCTTTTTTAGTTTGAGAGATTTAAGTATTTTTGTTTTGAAAAGGGATATTTTTTTAAACTCTTGAAAAAAACAATGATTCATGAGATATAGACTGACAGCTTTAGGAAACAAAAACAAGATGCTTTTTATTCTGGGATATTTGTTCAAATGAGTCTTCTAACAGTTGTAAAAGCCTCCCTTTCATTTGCCGGGAAGCAGATTTTTAGTGAAATAGGGTTGCAAGTGGAACCGAGAGACCGGATAGGCCTGGTGGGCCCAAACGGATCCGGAAAAACCTCCTTGCTCCGGCTTATCATGGGGGAGGTTTCCCCTGATAGGGGAGAAGTCATAGTAACAAAGGGAAGCCGGGTCGGCTACTTGCCCCAGGATGTTCAGGAAACCCTGTCCGGGCCTCTCTTGCAATCTGTTATTGAATCCGTTCCCTGGCGAAGAGAGCTGGGGAAAAAGCTTAGAAAGACAGAAATCTCCCTTAAGGAAGCTTCTTCTAAAGATGATCAAACAAAAATTGCCGGAAAGCTAGGCGAAATCCATCAGGAGATCAACCGGCTTGATCTGGAGTATCCGCGTCATGCGGCGGAAAAGATCCTGTTGGGGCTTGGATTCGTGACATCTGATTTTGACAGATCTGTTTTTTCTTTAAGCGGTGGATGGAAAATGAGGGCAGCCCTGGCCAGCCTTCTTTACCAGAGACCTGATCTGCTACTCATGGATGAGCCGACCAATCATCTTGACATCCCGTCCGTGCACTGGCTTGAGCAGTTTCTGCAGGACTTCAGTGGAGCCATGATTCTTGTGTCCCATGACAGGGACT
>WOUX01000154.1 GCA_009773075.1 bacterium
AAAATCTACGGCATGAGTGAAGATGTACCTCCTGAACGGGGTTGTCATGGTTCTCATATTACTGTACGTGATTGTTGAAAGCTTGTTCTTTTCGATTTGAGATAACAGAGCAGTCGTCTGAGGACTGGCTAGCCCTATGATGGCCAGTATTCTATCCTTAAAGACCAATTTCTTGAATGCAGCAACAGCCATTGGTATCGAATACCTGTCATCTTCAACGATAACATCCACCTTCCTCCCATTGATTCCACCTTTATCATTTATATACTTGAAGTAATTCCTAACCCCAATAGCATAGGGCATAAGATTGTCAGCAACTGGTCCTGTCATGTCCATTATTATTCCTATCTTGATGGTATCGTCAGTAACGCCCCTGACCTCTTTTGCCTGGCTGCTAAAATTACTGATAAACAAGATACTTACTAATAACATAACTACCAAAATCAACTTCATACCCATCTTCATCTTCAATCTCCTTTTTGGTAAAATATTTAATTTTAAGATACAATTTACCATAACCTAAATTCCAAATAAATCAAGAAAAAATATGTAAACGGAGACACACCGTATTTAAAAAGGCAATAGGGGATAACTGAATGGCGTCTGAAAGAAGCTAAGGGGGGACTCTGTGGATACAGATACAGGTTCAAAGATATGCTTTTTCTTATTGTCTGTCAAAGAGAGTGGGCAACAAACAGCCCCCTTGCCTCCCCTACCGTAAATATAGAGCCTGTTACACAGACCATGTCTTCTCTTTGAGCAAGAGAAATGGCAAGGGATACGGCCTCTTTGACATCACCGACTATTTCAGCCTCTTTATGGTGTTTTTTAATCTCCTCATAGAGAACCTGGGGAGAGGCTGACCTATCCATCTTGGGTTCGGTAAGCACTATCTTATCCGCCAAAGGAGCCAATTTTGAGATGATAGACCTGAAATCCTTGTCCATCATAATCCCTAATACCAGAAATAACCTGTTAAAGGAAAAAGTCCCATTGGATATTGCATCCCTGAGGGTCTTTATCCCAGCAGGGTTATGGGCACAATCCAAAACAACCAGGGGGTCTTTCCTGACAACCTCCAGCCTTCCAGGCCAGTACGTGCTCTCCAATCCCTCATAAATAGCTTCCTGCTTGATTTCATAACCCTTTTCCTTCAGTACCTCAATAGCTCCCAAGGCAATAACGGCATTCGTAACCTGATGTCTTCCCAATAGATTCAATCTTAAGTCTGAATACTTGTTCTTCATTCCATAGTAATCAACTCTCCCATCGGTCATCCTTCTTCCTTTAATATCCCTGCCGACTCTATAGAGAGCAGCCCCATCCTGCAGGCATCTTTCGTGAATGGAGGAAAGAACAGAGGGCTGGGTTATTGCAGTAATGACAATGCCACCCTTCTTAATAATCCCTGCCTTCTCGAAGGCAATCTCATGAATCGTTTTCCCAAGGTAATACTGATGATCCATAGATACATTGGTAATAATAGAAACCAGAGGGTCAACCACGTTGGTAGAATCAAATCTGCCACCCATCCCCACTTCTAGAACAGCAAAATCAATACCCTGTTCCAGGAAGTACAACATCGCTATGGCTGTGGTAAATTCAAAAAAGGTGATGTCACGGGCAAGATCAGTGCCCTCAATCTTCTGATAAATAAAGTCCGTCAGTTCAGCAACTCTGCTTTCAGATATCTCATGATTATTTATCCTGATTCTTTCGGTAAAGTTCACTAAATGGGGAGAGGTATAAAGACCCACCTTGAACCCGGCTTTATCCAAAATAGAAGAAACCATAGCGGCAGCTGAACCCTTACCATTGGTTCCCCCCACATGAATACTCTTTAATCCTTTTTGGGGATTATCTAAGAGGTCTAACAGACGGGATATATTTGTAAGCCCAAGCTTTATCCCTGATGCCTGAAGGCTATAGAGGTATTCAACAGACTTGTTGTAGGTTTGAAACATATCTATAAAAAGGATTCAAGGGTTCAAGTGTTTGTTTTGCAACGATTTTATAAGTACCTAATTTTTAAACAACGACCTGGCAATAATCATCTTCTGAATATTGCTGGGGCCTTCGTAAATCTGGATACCCTTTGCGTCTCTCATCATTCTTTCAACAGGATGGTCCTTGGTATAACCATGACCACCGAGTATCTCAACGGCCTCTGTGGTTACTCTCATTGCAACCTTTGTTGCAAGGTACTTGGCCATAGAAGCAAATCTGGGTATCAGTTCAATCTCTCTCCCCTTATCAATCATACGAGCTGCTCTGTATACCATACCCCTGGCCGCCTCTATCTGTGTAATCATATCGGCAAATTGGAACTGGATGCCCTGAAATTCGGTCAGGGGCTTCCCAAAGCAGATCCTCTCCTTTGCATAGTTCAAGGAATAATCAAAGGCACTCTGGGCTACCCCCACCGCCTCTACAGCCATAAGCACCCTGGCCTGATTGAATACCCCTACGACAATTTTAAAGCCCTGACCCTCAGGTCCCAAACGATTTTTCTCCGGGACAACAGCATCCTCAAATATGAGTTCTGTCATTGCAGTGCCCCTCTGTCCCATCTCATTCTCATGCTTGCCTATGGAAAATCCCGGTGTATCCTTCTCTACCATAAAGGCAGAAATACCACCATGCTTTTCTTCCGGGTTTGTTACAGCAAATAGAGAAAAGAAGTCGGCTACACCACCCAGAGATATAAAGCACTTGGTTCCATTCACCATATAATTATTTCCGTTTAATTTTGCCCTAGTTTTCATGGAAGCCGCATCTGAACCAGCCTCCGGCTCCGTTACAGAAAGGCATCCCAGTTTCTTGTCACGGATTATCTGTGGAAAATACCAGTCTTTCTGCTCTTTGGTACCCCCCGCTTTCATAACCAGTATCCCACCTATTGTTTGTACCATAAACATGGTAGATACTGAAAGGGATGCCCTCGCGATCTCTTCTGCCGCTATACATAAAGTGACAATACCGCTGCCTGAACCACCGTACTCCTCAGGCGCTGCCATATTGAGAATTCCCTGCTCCCTAATGAGATCAACCATATCCCAGGGGAATTCATCAGTGGCATCAATCTCTGCTGAACGTGGTGCTATCCTCTCCCTGGCCATTTTTTTAACACTTTCCCTCAGCATATTCTGCTCTTCGGTAAATTCAAAACTCATCAAGAACCTCCTTGGAATATTCAATGTCTCGAAATTTCTACAACCAAAAATTCAGAAACTCAAGTGTGAACTATTAATTGTCGGTAGCTCTTTTATTTTGCTTGTTATACGTAAGACCCATTAAAAATACATGTTACCCTATGAGGGAATAATAAGACAGGAACAACTCCCTGGTGACAAATTGTAGTTCATAAGAAGTAAAATAAAAGAGCTACCGACAACCATGGAAAGGCATATTATTAAAATGAGTTTCCAAATTCTCTGAATTCTATATTAATACGGAGACTTCACTATATCAAAGGGATCATAAGTCAATCCATAGGCTGCTCGTATAGTCCCTTGAATCTCCCCCACGGTGGCGTATGCCTTTAATGCTTCAATTATGGAGGGGATAAGATTTTCTCCCTCCCCCATCTGAGCCTTTTCTCTCAAGCGCTTTATCGTCTCTTTTACCTTTTTCCGGTCACGGGTATCTTTAAGACTTTTAACATTGGCTATCTGTTCCCTCTCTGTTTCAGGCGGTATTCTATGTACCCCCCCGGGGGTCTTATCCTCAGGAGCGGTTATAAAGGCGTTTACACCTACTATAACCCGCTCCTTATTCTCTATCTCCTTCTGTAGTTGGAGGGCAGCCTGGTCTATCTTTTGGTCTACCCACTCCTTCTTCATAGCCTCTGCCATTCCACCCATCTCATCTATTTCCTTGATTATTTTTACAGCCTCTCCCTCAAGTTTATTTGTGAGGTTTTCTATGAAATACGACCCGCCCAAAGGATCTGCGGTATTTGCAACTCCGGTTTCGTACGAGATTCTTCGGAAGGAAGGGCTATGGGTTCATCATAAGAACAACAGTGGAGAGATTGCACTCCGCCCAGCACACCAGCCAGGGCTTCTATAGAAATCCGAATAATGTTGTTCAGAGGCTGCTGCGGTACCAGCGAAGACCCCGCAGTATGAATTCCAAACCTAAACTTCCAGGAATCGGGCTTCTTTGCATCAAATCTTTCTCTCATAATCTTTGCCCATAAACTCCTGGCTGCCCTTAGCTTGGCTATCTCCTCAAAAAAATCCATACCTGACGAGAAATAGAAGGATATCCTATTTGCAAAATCGTCAACATTCAACCCGCGTTCCACAGCTTTTCTAATATATTCCATTGCGATCCCAAATCCAAAGGCAATCTCCTCGGGCGCATTGATGCCGGTCTCTCTCATGTCATATGCATTCACGGAATTGGTATTCCAAAGGGGCATGTATTTGGTACAGAACTCTATTATGTCCACTGCCAATTTCACACTGAGATCAATGGGATTGCTCGGTTTACCATAACAATATCGCGAATGCAAAGGATCATTTGCGATAGTCCCTCTTAACTTTGCTATATCTATCCCTCTATTCTCTGCCACTGCTAAGTACTGAGAAAATATGACGGGGGCAAGGGACGAGGCACAGAGAAGGGCTACACTAACCTTATCAAGGGCTATACCGTCCAAGACTCCTTCCATATCCTTCAATGATGTGAGGTTTACCCCGGACAGCCCAACTTCTCCTTCAGCCATAGGGTGGTCTGCATCTATCCCCCAGACGGTTGGAAGATCTCGAAAGATGCTGAAACCGCTAACCCCCTGACTCGCCAAAAACTTAAGCCTTTTGTTGGTATCGGCTGCCCTGGCATATCCACTACCCTCTCGCATAGTCCAGTATCTGCCCCTATACATATTCGAATGGATACCCCTGGTAAAGGGATAGTCTCCTGCATTGGCTACATCTCTCTCGTAGTCAATTCCTTCTAAATCAGCAGGGGTATAAATATCTTTAATAGGAAATCCTGACCATGTAGTCAACCTTTTTGGTTTCTCGAAATATGCCTTCATCAAACCATCTGTCTTTCTATCCTCTCTTTTTTCAGTCTTTACCGAATCACCCACTTTTTACCTCCAGGTCAACTTATTGTATCATAAAATCAACGATATCATCCAGGGAGCTCCCGGATCCAAATACCTCTCGTACACCCATCTTCTTCAAGTCAGAGACATCTTCAAGAGGTATACACCCTCCTACAACGACTGTCAAGTCAT
>WOUX01000155.1 GCA_009773075.1 bacterium
AGGCTCAAGCCTTACCAGAGCTATAAGGCCAAAACGCTTTATTGATACCCCATCAACCGTGAACTCCACGGAAGTTATGTAAAAAGCGGGGATTCTATCCCGGATTAGGATTTCTTCTGAAATCCACTCGTTAAAAAAGCCCGCTGCCCGCGTATAACGGTTGTTCTTTTCATTGTCATTTTCCGTTTCATTTCCAAGTATAAGACGGATTATATTATACGGATGCTTTTTATGAAAATTGAGCTGTTCATCTTTAGAGATTACATCATACGGCGGTGTTGCGACATCCGCCAGGTTGATTATTTTTTCAGGGTTATAAAGAATCCCGTTAAAGGGGATGACTTCCGCCATGATTATTTTTCCTTCCTTCTTTGATAAAAAATGATGGGAACTGATACTAGAAAGAATGTGACAGTTCAAGTTAAAAGATGTAGTTACAAAAATGCGTTGTATATGTGATAAAAAGAATATAAAGAACTTCATTGACAGCCGACGTCCAAACGTTATATTGGAACCACCGTTAAAATACTGAGGGTTAAAGGAGAGGTGGCCGAGCGGCTGAAGGCCCCGCTCTCGAAAAGCGGTATCCTGTCAAAAACGGGATCGTGGGTTCAAATCCCACCCTCTCCGCCAGCAATTTATATCGGACTGCTGTGCGAGCTTTGAATAACTCTTATACCCCGATATGGCTTTAGATCGGATGTAAACAAAGGTTTCACGGTAAGATTGGCGGACTTTTTACGAGTTCATCAAGAGTGGAGAAACGGCATATATTTTGGTTTGATTTGTTATTGGAGAGATGTCCGAGCGGCTGAAGGAGCACGACTGGAAATCGTGTGTACGCCCAAAAGGTGTACCGAGGGTTCAAATCCCTCTCTCTCCGCCAGACAACTTTCATAAAAAAGTGATACTTATAACCTTTAACCGGGGAATTTTTAAGCTCAAATATAATTACAGATTGATAGCTGGATCCTACGCAACTAAGGGTTACAAACCCCGTCAGGTCCGGGAGGAAGCAGCGGTAGTAGTCTCTTTAGTGTGCCGTAGGGTAATCCAGCTATCATAGTTCTCTAGAAGCAAAAAGGTTTTTTTATGTCCTATTTGGTCCTGGCTCGGAAATGGCGACCTCAGTTATTTGAAGATGTGGTAGGACAAAAACACGTCACAAAAACCCTCCAAAATGCAATTATTGGTAATAGAGTCCCCCATGCCCTTTTGTTTACCGGCACAAAAGGAGTGGGGAAAACATCAGTTGCCCGAATTCTGGCAAAGGCCTTAAATTGTCAGGATGGTCCAACTCCTGCACCGTGTAACCAGTGCCAGTTATGCAAGGATATATCCGCCGGGGTATCCATCGACGTTCTGGAGATTGATGGGGCATCAAATACCGGCGTAGACGATGTCAGGGAACTCAGGGAGAATGTTAGATACCTCCCCTCAAAAGGTAGCCATAAGGTCTACATCATTGATGAAGTTCATATGCTCTCTAACAGCGCATTCAATGCATTACTGAAAACCCTGGAAGAACCCCCTGAACATGTAGTATTTATATTTGCTACTACAGAACCCCATAAAATCCCCCCAACCATACTATCCAGATGTCAACGATATGATTTTAAGCGAATCCCTACCAGAGACATTCTTGCTCATCTGAAACTAATTGTATCAGACGAGAAGGTACAGATCAGTGATAAGGGTTTGGCTTTAATTGCCAGGGAAGCAGAAGGTAGTATGAGGGATGCCCAGAGTATCCTGGATCAGGCTATATCATTTGCTGGAAAGGATATTAGCTATGATGAAATTGTGGAGATTCTGGGAATCATAGATCGGAAACTGTTCTATGAGACTTCCCTTTCAATAATAGAAAAGAAGCCTCAGAGATGCCTCGATATTATTGAGGATGTTTATAATTATGGTTATGATATTAAGGAGTTTTATAAAGGTCTTCTGGAACAGTTTAGAAATCTGGTAGTGGCCAAGGTTACTGAGAACCCCTCCAGGCTAATAGACCTTCCGGATAGCGAGATTGAAGATCTTGCCACGCAAGGGGCATTAGTAGGGACCGACGAGATTCAGTATCTGTTTCGTATCCTTACCAATAGTGAAGAAGAGATTATAAGATCAAGTAACCCCAGGTTGGTCATGGAGATGACCCTTGTCAGGATGGCTCATACAAGACCATTGCTCTCTATTGATGATATCTTGTGTAAGATTGATAACTTAGAGAGAAAACTATCAAATCTTAATAATGAGGGTAATGCTGCTGCCTATATGCCCCTGGAAAAACCGCAGTTTTCAAACCCATCCTCACAAACAGCGGCTATCACTGAAATTGAGCACTTGGAGGATACTGATGATACCCAACCTTCCAAGGCAAAATCTGGAATTAAGGGAGGGGATACTAAGGAGACATGGCTTAATCTGATTGGTTTTGTTAGGAAGAAAAGGCCTCTTTTGGCTGCCATCCTTGAACTTGGTCATTTGATAAACATGGACAATGGTAAGATTGATATAGAACTTGAAAAAAATTCTGTATTCATGGACAGTATAAATGAACCCCAGAACAAAAAGGACCTTGCAGATATCTTCAGAGAATTCTTCCAGAGGGAGATGGCACTAAACATATCAGTCATAGTTCCTAACTCAGACTCAGCGTCCATTGTGAAAAAAAACAGTAAAGGATATGACGAGGTTAGAAAACTGGGAGAGGAGGCATTGAACAATCCGATTGTCCAGGACGCCATCAACATCTTTGGAGGCAAGGTTACAGAAATAAAGACAAAGCAAGCATAAAGGTTTCAGGGTTTATGGAAGATTGTATTATGAATTTAACCTTGAACCCTGAATTTTGAACCGTGAACTGTTACTAATGGAGGTAGCGGATGTCAAAAGGTTTTGGAAATATTATGAAACAGGCTAAGATGATGCAAGAAAGGCTTGGAAAGATCCAGGAGGAACTGGCCAATAAGACCGTAGAGGCTTCGGCTGGTGGAGGAATGATTACAGTTGTGGTCAACGGGAAACAGGAACTGATTTCCATAAAGATAGACCCTGAGGTTGTCGACCCCAATGATGTGGAGATGTTGCAGGACCTTATAGTAGCCGCAGTAAGTGAAGGAATAAAGAGGTCGCAGGAGATGATGGCGGAAGAGATGAGCAAGGTCACTGGTGGGATAAAGATTCCCGGCTTAACCTAATTATAGTCCGGCGTGAATTTAAGAAGGTAATAATATGTCGTTTTCTTACTTTGCTGATTCTATTGATCGGTTGATAGACAGGTTGAAAAAACTTCCGGGCATAGGTGAAAAGACAGCTACTCGCCTTGCCTTTTATATGCTTAACTCCTCCAGAAAGGAAGCAGAGGAGCTGGCCAAAAGTATAATCGATGTAAAGGAAAAGGTTTCCTGTTGTTCTGTTTGTTTTAATTTTTCCGATAGTGATCCGTGCAAAATATGTGGGAATGAAAGAAGGGATGATAAGACAATCTGCGTTGTAGAGGATCCGGCAGACTTTCTGGCAATAGAGAAGACAGGGAAATATAAAGGCAGATACCATGTATTGCAAGGGGTACTCTCACCTTTAGATGGGATCAGTCCCCAGGAGATTAGAGTAAAGGAGTTGATAGAAAGACTGCGCAGTGGAAAGGTAAAAGAGGTTATTATCGCTACTAATCCCTCTGTGGAGGGAGAGGCTACCGCTATTTATCTGGCTAAGCTGATTAAACCCATGGGGATAGAGGTGACAAGGATTGCCTATGGAATCCCTGTGGGGGGTGACATTGAATATACCGATATGGATACCTTAAGTAGAGCCATGGAAGGAAGAAGAGAGCTATAAACAAAAAATGTTACTATTCAGCCACAGATTCACACAGATGAACGCAGATAGGTTTAAATACAAAGAAATCACAGATATTATTCTTAGAAGTTTTTATGAAGCTGGCAGAAAACCAGAATTCAAAAGATTTGTATATGATAATAAAAGAAAAAATATCAGTGGTGATCAGCGTAGATCGGTGGCTGAATAGTTACCAAACAATTTAAGAGAAAGGAAGACAAAAAGTGAATAAGACAAAAAAAACCATCGAAGGGAATGAAGCAGCAGCCCATGTGGCCTATGCCATGAGTGAAGTGGCAGCAATCTACCCAATTACCCCTTCAAGTAGTATGGGTGAATACTGTGATGAATGGGCGGCCTATGGACGGAAGAATATATTTGGGCAGGTCATGAAGATGGTGGAGATGCAGTCAGAAGCCGGTGCCGCA
>WOUX01000156.1 GCA_009773075.1 bacterium
GATGTTCAAAAGGGGTTAATTTGGTGGGGGCAATTATGGCAGAAAGAAGATAGGATTTCTGGGTTTTCTGTCCTTTCGTATTTCAAAGTGAAGGTGTGTCCCATTGGCCCTTCCTGTATCCCCTACTAGTGCTATTTTCTGGCCTTTTTTCACAATGTCCCCTTCTTTAACCAGATTACAATCATTATGTGCGTAGACAGTTACGTAATCGTCTTTATGGCTGAGGAGGATTAGATTACCATAACCTCTTAATCCCCTTTCCCCCTCTCCGCTGTATATTACTTTACCATCATCTGCGGCAACAATTGGTGTACCCTTTGGGGCTCTAATATCTATGCCATCGTGTTTCTTTACATCTCTGACGCCAAATCTCGAGGTTATCTCCCCCTTTACAGGCCATATAAACCTGCCTTTATAGTAAAAGATTCCACTTTTTTCCGGGATGTCCTCTTTTCCTGGTGGATAGGCACTTACATTTAAGACCCTTTTCGCACCAGGGATAAATATCCTCTGCCCTATTTCAATATTGGCTGGGTCATCTATGTCATTGATTTCAGATATATCCTGGATATCGGCATTATAGGTCTTAGCTATCCTCCAAAGGGTTTGCCCTTGCTCCACCCTATGGTATACACCGTATATGGTCCTGCCACAGGCGGCAAGAAGTATCAGAAAGATGAGTGCTGTATATACCCTTTTGTATGAGGTCATCACTCCTTAACAGGTAGATAGTAAGCCGATAGCCTGGGAAACGGCCTCTCTTGCGTTTTTTGCCTGTATAATCTCTTTGCTTACATCCCAGGTATTCAATTTAACCCTTCCCAAAAGGGGATTGGAAACTGTTGTTATAAAACCCATGCGGACAGTTCTTTTATTAAGGAGTAATCTGTCAGATCCAGGCAGAGTGGGGTGATCGAAATAAAGTTTTGAGCAATAGCCTGGGAATCAGAGTCTTTTATCTCCTCGAAATCCATGTTACTGTTCCCGAACCAGTAGTACTTCTCCCCTCTAGGGTCCACCTTTTCAACGATAGAACCGACGCGAAACCTTTTACCCTGTCTCGTAATTCTATATGGAGTATTTCCATCTATTTCGTTATTTGGGATATTTACATTGAGAAATGTCCCTTTAGGAAGTCCGTTTTTAAGGAGATGTTTAGCAAGTCTTACCGCGAAGGCAGCACCAGTTTGGAATTTAAAGTCCTTACCCGCAACCAAGGAAATGGCAAAAGATGGTATGCCGAGCATAGTTCCTTCTCGGGCAGCAGCAACAGTACCGGAATAGACAATATCACTTCCAAGGTTCCCGCCTTTATTGATTCCTGAAACGATTAAATCAGGTTTGACTTTTAAAATACTGTTAACACCCAGGTTGACGCAGTCCGTAGGAGTACCATTTACAGAGTAGCATTGAGGAGCAATCTCTTTTACACGAAGAGGCTTATGGAGAGTCAAAGAATGGCTGACAGCACTCATTTCTCTATCCGGGGCCACGACCCATACTTCCGCAATAGACCTGAGGGCATCGGTCAGGGTTACCAGACCCTGAGAATTGATTCCGTCATCATTTGTTACCATAATCTTCAATCTATTTATCCCCTTTAGCTTTTTTAGCATAGCTTAAAAATATATCTCTAGAATCCAAATAAATTATCTTTAAAGATTGTTGTACCCTATATAACATAAATCCATGGTTGTTTCAATAACATAAAGCTTGGGTTTTTTGGAAAATTGATTTGTCATTGACACACATAAGAAAAGCTGGTACTTAGTTCTGACAAAAGCACTGTACTAGGAAGCCAAAAAGGTGAATCTTGCAGTGTAAACAAGGCAGTCTTTCTCATGTAAATATCTTTGGTTTTAGCTGAGCAATTATCAACAACAAAGGAGGGAATTATGAAATTAGGTAATGTTTTGTACGAGAAGAAGGAGAGGATCGCTATACTAACCCTTGATGATCAGGCAAAATTAAATGCCCTAAGCCCAGGGATCAGACAGGGTTTAATGGAGGGTTTTGAAGAGGTAGAAAAGGACAATGATGTAAAGGTTGCAATTGTGACTGGAGCGGGGAAGACTTTTTGCGCTGGAGCGGATATCTCTGGATTTAGTTTTGACGCTGTTGATATTAAGAACTTTCTCGATGATGTTTTTCCTGCATTGACCATCGGAGAAAATACATCGAAACCTGTTATTGCTGCTGTAAATGGCCTTGCCCTGGGTGGTGGCTTAGAACTGGCTATTGGCTGTGATATCATAATTGCCTCGGAGAAGGCTAAGTTTGGTGTGCCAGAAATAAATCTTGGCTTACTCCCTGGCTTCGCCATAGTTCGACTCCACCAGATAATCGGCAGATCTAAGTCCAAAGAGATGAGCATGACTGGCGAACCTATATCTGCTGAAGAGGCTTTTCGCCTTAACATGGTAAGCAAGGTCGTCCCTCATGAAAAGCTCATGGACGAAGCCATGGCTATGGCTAGAAAGATTGGGGAAAAACCAGCCATGGCCCTTCGTTTAGCAAAATCTTCAATAAACAGGAAGCTTGGTGGAGAGGAGATTGTCTATGCCCGGGATAGCATGCCTTTCCTATTTGCAACAGAAGACACAAGAGAAGGGGTAACAGCATTCTTGGAAAAGAGAAAACCTGTATTTAAAGATAGATAAGAATTTCAATAGGCTTTCTGAAGGCTATATTACAGCCAATAATAAAAAGTGGCAGGGCAGACAAAATATCCAGTCTGTCCTGCCACTTTATTCTTAGAGAGACCTGTCTTACTTAAGAACCTTTTTTGGCATCTTTCCAGAAATTCGGAGTTCTCTTGTTAAAGAATGCGTCATGCGCCTCCTTCACCTCTGGTCTGTCAAAGAAGTCCGGTGCAAGAAGAGACAAGATCTTATCGGTAGTCCACAGTATCTCATTTCCAACAGCATTAAAGCTCTGTTTTACAATCTGAAGGCAAGTAGGAGAAAGACCCAATAGATCCTCACACCATCTATCAACTTCATCTTCGAGTTTTACCTCCGGAACAACGGCATTTATCAAACCCATTTCATATGCCTGCCGGGCAGTATATTGACGGCAGACCATCCACATTTCCTTTGCCCTTTTTAGCCCTAAAACATAGGCCGAGGAAGCCACGAGATGACCGTGGGCAGGGCTTGCCACTCTGGGGCCGTTCTGACCAAAAATGGCGTTATCGGAAGCAATAGTGAAGTCACAGTGATAGGCCAGATGATTATGTCCACCAATACAATACCCCTTTACAGCCGCAATAACCGGCTTAAGGCAGTTTTGAATTGCACCATCAAAGTTAGGAACACTTGCCAGTGCCATACCCCCCGGACCTTGAAGACCACCATCGGCTTCCCATTCCATATCACCACCAACACCAAAATGATTTCCGGCACCAGTGTATACCACTACACCTATATTTTTATCGGTGCTTGCTTCCGAAACAGTTTCAGCTATCTCTGCCCAGCCAAAGTTCGTCATGGCATTCATCTTTTGCGGACGGTTAAACATTATTCTTGCTACTCCGCCACCGGCATCTCTGTATTTCTTATGGTATGCTAACTCCTTAAGATTCATGTTTGTAACGGGTTCCCATTCTGACCATGCCATGGCTAAAATCCTCCTATAATTGTTTTTGCTTGGTTCATTTCCTTGAATAACGTTTGAGAATCTACAGTACTAATTTCAGGGGGGAGCTTACCCTCTCCCTGTAAAAGCTGTACCCATAAGGGACAAGCCATAAGTGAAATCCCTGCCTCCTTCGCTGATTTCAGCAAACGGTAGATGTCAATCCATCTTTTGTCTTTTTCGCTTGCTATTTGGAGACCCATAGCTGTTGCATTCTTTGATACCTTTATCTTAGTATCCCGGTTTTCCAGCAGAGGCGACCATCGGAAAGAACCTCCGGCAAGGGCAGCCAGAGCTTCCTGTGT
>WOUX01000157.1 GCA_009773075.1 bacterium
TGACGTTTCGAAGAATACATTTTTGGATTGGGAAGCGACCATGACACATTCAAAGACATGTTCTACGCATTCCCCCATGTGTCCTATGATAAAGTTAACCCCTGGGTATCTGTCAGCAAGCTGACCAATCTCCAGAGGCGAGGCGCCGGGACCGGAATGAATGTATAGGGGCACCTTATTCTCGATACATTTTTCTACAATAACCTCGGACACAGAACTCTGGGGTTTGAAACCATGAAGGAATGGGTGTATCTTCAGAGCGACGACACTACCGTCCCTTATCCTATCATCTATCGAGGAAACCTCTCCCGGGTTCCTGGGATTAACACAGTATATACCGAAGAGCCTTTCTGGAAATTTTTTAACGGCAGAAAATACCAGGTCGTTTCTGAAACCCTTGTTTCTCGCCAGCTCAAGAACATCAGGTCTGGCGAGAGGTAAAGGCAGTATCGGAAACAGAATGGCTTTATCGACCCCATATTCGTCCATGTGGGCAATAAGGGCATCAACCGTATTCTCTTTCCCATTCAAGAGCATTCCACCTATGTGGGCATGAGCATCAATAATCATAGAATTGCTTTTTTATTAAGGGTTACCGTTTTAATACATTAGGTCTCGCTGAAAAATCAGGCTACTAGGAATAAAAGAAGGTGTCAAGGGAAAAACCATATCTTGACACAAGGTATATGAATTTGTTATGAGTGGATAGGAGGGAGGTGGAATTTTTGAACAAAGAAAAGATCGTTATAATCGGTTCCGGTCCTGGTGGTTATGTAGGGGCAATAAGGGCTTCACAGTTAGGTGCTGAAGTTACTGTTATAGAAAAGGATGCTATCGGGGGCACCTGTCTCAATCATGGCTGTATCCCTACCAAGGCCATTCTCGCATCCGCTGAACTCTTTACCTCTATAAAAGAAGCAGAAGACTTTGGGATTTATGTTGGCGAGGTTCGAGCCGATCTCGGAAAGATTATGGAACGAAAGAGTCGGGTTGTAGAAGGTCTGGGCAATGGTATACACGGGATATTCAAGAAAAGGGGTATTGGGTTTATCAAGGGTACTGCAACCTTAATCTCACCAACAAGGATCAGAGTGGAATCCCCCTCTGGGGCTGAAGAGATAAATGCCACAAAGGTTGTAATAGCAACCGGTTCCGAACCAGCCACATTGCCATTTGTAGATTTTGAACAACCTATTGTGTTAACCAGTACAGAGGCACTTACGTTGGATAGACTGCCCAAAAGTGTTCTTATTATTGGAGGAGGGGCAATTGGATTGGAATTTGCCTCTTTCTTTAATGCCTTAGGCGTAAAGGTTACCCTGGTTGAGATGATGGATCAGATACTGCCCAAAGAGGATAAGAGGATTTCGAGGCAGATGACACAAATTCTGAGAAAAAGGGGAATTGAAATCCTGGTGAAGACCAGAGTGAAGGACGTGCTCTCTTACAAAGATGAAGGCATTGTCTGTCTCTTGGGCAACGGTGATGAGATTGCAGGGGAAAAACTCCTTATATCCATCGGAAGGAACCCCAACTCTAAAGGCATTGGATTAGATCATCTGGGAGTTGAACTCGATGAAAGAGGAAATATATTGGTGGACGATAGGATGGAGACAAATATCAAGGGTATCTATGCCGTTGGGGATGTTACCGGAGGGATACTCCTCGCTCATGTGGCATCTGCTGAGGGTATTGCAGCAGTTGAGAATGCCATGGGGATAGACTCTGAAATTGATTATTCCGTTATCCCCCGTTGCGTTTATACCTCTCCTGAGATAGCCAGTGTCGGTCTGACAGCAGATGAGGCGCGGGCATCAGGAGTAGAGGTCAGAACAGGATGGTTTCCCTTTTCGGCATCCGGTAAAGCCATGGCCATGGGGCAGGCTGTTGGTTCAGTCCAGTTGGTGGTGGAAAAGGGGACAGAAAAGATTCTCGGCGGTCAGATCATAGGGCCCCTTGCAACGGAACTGATCCATGAGATTGCTTTAACCATTAAATTAGGTGTAACAGCGAAAGAATTGAGCGCCACTATCCATGCCCACCCTACCCTGTTTGAGAGTGTGATGGAAGCTGCCCATAGTGTATATGGAAAGGCGATCCATGTATTTTAAGATGATTTTGAGGAATTCTGAAAAAATTCTGAAATAAATTATCCGAATATGCTATCCTTCTTCACGATGTGAGAATTTAGTGGCTTGGCTGACATTTTCGGACTGTTCACTGTCCGCTGTATAGTCATCGGGGAGAAAAGATGAAGATCAGCAAAAGATTAAGCCTGGGGTTTTCCCTGTTTGTTCTGCTTATAGGTATGGTAGGGGGGGCACATCTGTTATATCTCCATGGGACGGAGAAATGGCTTGAGATGCATCAAAGATTGGATCAAATAGAGACTAATTTTTTAGAGGCAAGGAGGGAGGAGAAAAATTGGCTTTTGTTTGGGGAAGACAGGTTTTCTCCGGGAGAAAAGTCCTCGTCGGAAAGATTCAGAGATGCCATAGCCAGGGCCAGGGAGGCAGGGAAAGATGAAGGTAGACTTATAAGCGCGCTGGATGATCACATAGCCGTATTTGAAAAGATAGTCGCCGCTGGCAGGCCAGGTCAGGAACAGATGATTGAACTTAGGGAAAGGGCAAGGAAGGTACATGCCATCCTGGAGGAATTGAGGGTAAAAACAGACAGATTTATAAGGGCATCTCATAGAAAAGACTTCACCATTACAATAGCTATATTCATGACTGCCATTATTGCCCTTATATTCCTGGGGAGACGTATATCGGCAGGGATAGTAACACCCATAAGTCATTTGAAGGACTTTGCCGGGGCAGTGGCTCAGGGGAACCTGGACTATGAGGTAAAGATGTCATCACCTGACGAGATCGGGGATCTGGCTGCTTCTTTGGATGATATGAGGAAAAGACTGAAAGCGAACAGGGAAGAACTCGTCAAATCGGAAAGGCTGGCTACCATAGGGCAATTGGCGGCACACGTAGGGCACGAGCTGAGAAACCCGCTATCGGTAATCAAATCCTCGGTTTACTACCTCAACATGAAGCTCATAGACCCTGAGGAGAAGGTTATGGGACACCTCCACAGGATAGAAAGACAGGTCGGTATATCCGACAAGATTATCTCAGACCTCCTGGACTTTTCGCGTATGAGGACTCCCGTCCTTATGGAGGTTCTGGTCAGCGATATTATTGAAGAGGTATTATCCAACGTTTTAGTACCTGAAGGAGTGGAAATAGTTAAGGACATGAAAACCACCCTGCCCCCAATTAAGGCTGATAAGGATCAACTCCACCTGGTATTCATAAATATGGTGACAAATGCCGTTGAGGCTATGCCCGGAGGAGGGAGGTTGTATATCAAAGCCCGAGAAAAAGACGGTTTCCAGGAGATAGAGTTCAAGGACACTGGTTGTGGGGTCTCCATGGAAGACCAGAGCAATATCTTCACCCCCCTCTTTTCCAGTAAGCCTACTGGTATCGGTCTGGGACTCACCCTGTGCAAGACTCTGGTGGAGGGGCATAAGGGTACGATTGAGGTAGAAAGTGAAGTTGGTAAAGGGGTTACCTTTTCCATAAGGTTACCCGTAGGTTAAACAGATAATTATGATTTAGGAGCAAGACAGTGGAAAAAACCAGACTCTTGATCGTTGATGATAATGTGGATTTTGCCCAAAACCTGGCCGATGTGCTGGAGTTGAAGGGGTACGAGATATCAGCTTGTTACGAGGGACATCGGGCTGTCGAAATGGTAAAAAATACGAAATTCGACCTCATCCTTATGGATATAAGTATGCCGGGAATGGATGGGGTAGAAACCTACAAACGGATAAAAGAGATCAGCTCCGGGACAGTGACCATTATGATGACTGCCTATGCTGTAGAAGACCTGGTAGAGGAGGCACTGGCTTCCGGGGCTTAATCTCTCAAGGAGGAGAAAGGACGGTTAATCCTGATAGTCGATGATGATAAGGGTATCCTCCATAACCTGAGAGACATCCTCCAGATCAAGGGACATAATGTGTTTATCGCAGATTCCGGACAAAGAGCCATCGAGTTGGCCAGGAATAACCAATTTCGCATTGTATTCATTGATGTGAAGATGCCGTTACTCAATGGACTGGAAATCTATAAGGCTATTAAAGAGATCAATCCCCGGGTCTGTGCGGTGATGATAACGGGTTATCGGCAAGAAGTAAAGGACATGGTGGAAGAGGCACTGGACAGCAGTGCCTTTACCTGCCTTTATAAACCCCTGAACATGGATGATGTATTGAATGTGGTGGATGAGATATGCAGGGGTAACAGGAAGAGGCTGAAAGTATGAGAAGGGAAGAAGGAGAAGATGCCTGAGAATGTAAACCTCCTGATAGTCGATGACCAGGAAGAACTCTGCGAAGTCTTGAAGGATGTATTTCAGGATATAGGGTATCAGGTAGATGCCGTCCAGAGGGGTAAAGAAGCTGTAGCTAAGGCAGAGCAGACTTTCTTCCATGTCGTCCTCATAGATATAATACTTCCTGATATGAGTGGTATAGAGGTTCTGAAAAAGGTGAAGGAGATTTCTCCTCAAACCGAGGGCATCATTATTACCGGCAATGCTTCCCTCAAGAATTCCATAGATGCCCTTAGTATAGGGGCGTTCTCCTACCTCATAAAACCACTGGATCTGGATGAGGTGAGGGCAGTAATCCAAAATGCCCTGGAAAAACAGCAGATGGCTATGGAAAACCTGCTGTTAAAAAGATTCAATGAAGATATAGTATCCTACAGCCCTGCCGGGCTTCTGGTAATAGATAAAGATTTTAATGTAATGCTGGTAAACGAAAGCTATTGTGAAATCTTCCAGACTACCAAAGAGGATACCAGGGGAAAACCCTTAAAAGATGTTCTGCCCATAGACAGATTTGAGGAGAAATTATACAGGGTACAAAGGAGCCATCAGCCCTTGTATGGGCTGGAATTAA